>NZ_ATUL01000008.1:0-125785 GCF_000420185.1 Thioalkalivibrio sp. ALR17-21
ATCCCGGGCCGCGTCAGCGGACCGGGATGCGGCAGTCGGGGTGACTTCTTTGGGTCCTTTCTTGTTCACACAAGAAAGGACCTCGCGGCGCGCTCGCGAGAGAGCGCCCCCCCGGCGGCAGCCAAAGCCGCCGACTCCGCAGCACCAGCTCAAAGCCCCGCGGCAGCGGTCAGGCCCGGCAGCAGCCCGTTCGCTTGCAAGCAAGCTCCCACAGCCAGTTATCCCCAGACGGACCCGACCCCGAACACCAGTGCGGCCACCATCAGCGCCAGCACCAGCCCGAACCAGGGATTCGCGATATGCGGGTGGTCCGACCAGGCTCCGCGCTTGTAGCCGGTGATCATCGCCCCAATCAGGCGGATCCGCAGGATGAACTGGTAGGTGAACACGGCCAGTACGTGGACGCCGATCACGATCAGCAACAGATCGAAGTTCCAGTTGTGCAGCCGCGTCATCGTACGTTCGACGTCACGGCTGACGGAATCGGCCAGCGGCCCCTGGTTGAAGATGTCGTCATTGGCGAACAGCCCGGTGACCGCCTGCACCAGCAGCAGCACCAGCATCAGCAGGATCGCCCAGCCACCCAGCGGGTTGTGGCCGAGGTATTCCGGCGCCGTCCCGCGCAGTCGGCCCCACACGTAACGCGCGACCGTCACCGGCCCCGCCAGCCAGTGGCGAAAACGCGCCGTCTCGCTGCCGACAAAGCCCCACACGATGCGGAACAGCAGCAGCCCCAGCACGGTGTAACCCAGCCACTTGTGCCACCGGAACAGCATGAATTCGGTGCTGGTGTACCACAGGCCCACCAGACACAGCAGCAGCCCCCAGTGAAAAACCCGCGTCGGCCAGTCCCAGACCTTCACCCGCAGGGCATCCGCGTTGCCACCGGTCATTCCGTTCATTCCTCGTCCTCGCGTTCATAGCCGGTCAGTTCCACGAAGCCGCGGCCCAGAAGCTCGCCCTCCTGGTCACGGATGTCCACCGCGCCTTCCCAGTAGGGAATGACCGTATCCATTTCCTGAAATTCCCGCACCGCCTCCACGCGGAAACGCCGGGGCGAGTTGCCATCCGGCAGCGTGACCGTCATCGCCCAGACCACCGGATAGCGGTTCCCCGAGGGCATGCGCGCATGCCGCAGCGGCTCCAGCTCCACATGTTCCGGGCGCAGCTCGTGGTCCGGGGCATCGGCCGGCATCCAGCGGCCCTTCGACCGCTCGTGGGGCGCGCCGTCCTCGCGGCGCAGCTGGTAGTACATGAGGTCGGTCCCGTCGTCGAACTGCAGCGCAAACCAGTTCCAGCCGATCTGGCCCGCGGCCAGCGCGCCGCTGCTCCATTCGCGGTCCAGCCAGGCCTGCCCCGACAGCAACCGTTCGTCGTCGTTGGCGTCGCGCAGGGTACCCCGCGCGGCGATCCGCGGGACCGAGTAGTAGTAAGACGCATTGCCCGGCTCCGGCCCCTTCTGGCTCAGACCTGCCTCGCCCTGCAGCACCGGGGCGCGCTCCGGGTCCAGCTCCAGTTCCAGCTCGCGCCCGTCCACCGTGAACCGCAGGTCCCAGGTGTCGCCCGCCAGGCCGGCCAGCTCCCAGCCCTCCAGCCACACCCGACCCGCCGGCTCGCTGGCCCCGGCCAGCCCGGCGGCATCCCGGGCGAAACGCTCCTCCGAACCGTGCCAGTCGCCCTCCACATCGAGGATCGCAGCATGCGCCATCCACAGCCGCGGCGTGGCCCAGCTCGACCCATGAAACGCCGGGTCGCCCTCCAGCTCCGGCGCCAGCGCCACCCGGAAGAAGGTGATGTGAAAGCCATGGCGTCCGCCGTCGGGGTCATCCAGATTGCCGGTCAGATACCACCACTCGTTGCGAAACCCCGGGTGCGGTCCGTGATCCCGGGGAAACTCGAAGGCCCGCGGTCCGTCGGCGCGACGAAAGCCCTCGACATCCTCCACCCCCAGGGCATCGCCGACCCGCAGCGCTCCGCCGTTCCCGTCGACCCCGGCATCGGGCTCCGGGGGCTCCCCGGTGCACGCCACCAGGGCCATCAGAAACACGCCCGGGGCGCCCTCCCGGAGCACATCCAGTCCTCGGCGCATCATTCCCGCCATCAAGCCACCTCCCGCAACGCCGGCAGCAGGCGCATCCGCGCCATGCGCCAGGCCGGCCACAGCGAGGCCAGCAGGGCGGCCACGAGGCCGATGAACACCGTCCCGGCCACCTCGCGTCCCGGCCAGCGCAGGTCCATGCCCCAGCCGAAGGCCTGACGATTGATCACCTCGATCAGGATCCAGCCCATCCCCAGCCCCCCGGGGATCGCCGCGAGCACCGCGAACAGCCCCAGCACCCCGCCCTGCAGCAGCACCAGGCCCCGCACGCCCCGGGGTTCCAGCCCCAGGCTGCGCAGCGTCGCGAACTCGCGGGCGCGCTCCATCTGCAGCGCCATCAATGCCCCGAGGATGGCGATGAAGGCTACTACAAGGGTGATGATCCGCAGCAGGTGGGTGACCGCGAAGGTCCGGTCGAAGATCGCCATGGATTCCTCCTCGAGAGTGTCGGGCCGCGTTACCACCGCGGCCGGATCCCGCTCCACCAGCCACGCCTCGATGCGTTCGGCCGCAGCGGCGGCATCCGCACCCGATGGCAGGACAAGCCCGAAGGACCCCACGCCGTCCGGCGCCGGACCGTCACGCGCGTACGCCGCATGGGGCATCATTACCCGCCCCCGGGGCGAGCCATAGTCCCGGTAGACCCCTGCCACCGCGAATGACCGGCGGCCGCCCGGCACCATCAGCTCGAGGGTCTCCCCGGCCTGCAGGCCATGGTGCGCGGCGAACGGCTCGGTCACCAGCACGGCCTCGCCGGCAGCCAGACGGTCCGCCAGCCCGCCCCGGGGACCATCCACCTGCAGCAGCGGCAGGTGTTCCAGCCAGTCGGGATGCGATCGCACCACGAACAGCTCGACCCGACCCGCGTCGCTGCCGGTTTCCACCGTGGTACCGGTACTCAGCGATTCGGCCCCGGACTCGCTCAACAGCGGCCCGGCCCAGGCCTGCGGCAGCCGCGCCGAATCCCGTGCCGCGGCCGGCGCGACCGGAGTGACATAGAGGTCGGAGGTCAGGGCCTGCCCCAGCCACTGTTCCACGCTGCCGCGAAAACTGCCCACCATCACGGAGACTGCGATGGTCGCGGCCAGAGCCAGGGTCAGGGCCGAGACGGCCGGACCGCTGCGCGAGAGACTGCGTTCCAGGCTGCGCAAGCCGATCCGCGTCAGGGTCCGACCAGCGCTGGCGACGGCGAGACCACGCAGCACCCACGCCAGGGCCCACGGCAGCAACAGCACGAACCCGGCAATCAGCAGGAACAGCCCGAAGAACGCCCCCGGCAGGCCCCCGAGTGCGCTGATCAGCACCAGCGCCCCGGCCGCCAGCAGGATCAGGGAAGCCGCCGCGACGCGTTGCGCCCGCCGCCGCGCCCGCAACTCGCCACCCCCCGCCCCCTGCGCCGAGGGGCCCGCGTGGCGGGCCGCTTCCAGTGCCGGGGCCAGCGCGGCCAGCAGCGCCACGCCCACGCCCAGCACCAGCACGGCCAGCAGTGCCAGCGGGCGGGGGGTCACCCGGGTGACCGCTGCGGCGAAGAAATGATCGGTGACCGTCTGCGCCACCTGCGCGACCAGCACCTGCGCCAGGGCAATCCCGGCCAGCGCCCCCAGCAGCGTCCCGATCAGTCCGACCAGCGCGGCCTCCAGCAGGACCACGGCGACGACCCGACCGCGTCCCACCCCCAGCAGGCGCAGGCTGGACAGGAGCTCGCGCCGGCGCAGCACCGAAAACGTCTGGGTGTTGTAGACCAGGAAGGCCGCGATCAGCAGCGCCAGCAGGCTCATCGCCGTCAGGTTGATGCGAAACGCCCGCGCCAGTTCACGCGAGGCCTGATCGCGTGCCCCGGACGCGACGATCTCGAGCTCCTCGGGGTTCACCCCCGCGGCCCCGGCGGCCCGCTCCAATGCGCGTTCCATCGCCCGTTGCGCCTCGGCGTCCGCCAGCCGCAGGTCGATGCGGTCGAGGCGCCCCTCGCGGCCCAGCAGGACCTGGGCGGTGGCGATGTCGGTCACCCACACCCGACCGTCGTCCTGGCCGGCGCCGTCGGCCGCGAGCACCCGCACCGCGTGGCGCCCGCCGGCGGCCTGCAGTTCGGCCCGGTCGCCATCCGCCGCATCCTGCTCGGCGAACCACTGGCGTGGCGGCAGCACCGTTCCGGGCTCGGTCAGCAGCCGCTGCACGGGTGCCGCGCCGATGTCCGAGGCGGCGCCGCGGAACGGCCCCTCGGCGAACGGATCCACGCCCAGCAGGTAGATACTGCGACCGTCTTCCAGCCGCGCGGCCCCCTCCACCACCGGCGCCGTCTCCCGCTGGCCGGCGGTGCGCAACTCCGCATACACGGCCTCGGCGAATCCCTGTGGCGGCCCCAGCACCTGATGGGTGGCGGTACCGGCGACGGTCTCCATCGAACGGTCGAAGGCGCGCTGCGCAGACTGATTGGCCAGATCCACGGCCAGCACCACGGCGACCGCAATAACCACCCCCAGCAGGGTCAGTACCCGCTGCAGGGGGCGGCGCCACCAGTCCCGCATCCAGGCCCGCCACACCAGATTCATGGCCTTGCGGCACCCTCCAGGCGGCCGTCGCGCATGGTGTAAATGCGGTCGAGGCGTCCGGCCAGTTCCGCGCTGTGCGTCACCAGCAGCAGGGCGCTGTCATGCGTGGCCACCTGCTCCAGCAGCAGCGAGAAGACCGACTCACCGGTGACCGAATCGAGGTTGCCGGTCGGTTCGTCGGCCAGGATCAGGGCCGGTTGATGCACCAGCGCGCGGGCGATGGCCACGCGCTGCTGTTCCCCGCCGCTGAGGGCTTCGGGCAGGCGTCCGCCCAGTCCTTCCAGACCGACCGCCGCCAGCGCGGCGTCCGCACGCCGGCGGCGCTCCGCCACCCGCGCCCGGCGGCCCGGAACGTCATCGGGGAGCCCGGCCAGCTCCAGCGCCAGCATCACGTTCTCGCGCGCATCGAGAGTGGGGATCAGATGGAACGACTGGAACACGATCCCCGCGACACGCCGGCGCAGACGCGTGCGGCCGGCCTCGTCCAGGGCACCGAGCGAGGCCCCCGCCAGCCGCACTTCGCCCTCGCCCGGGTGCTCCAGCCCCGCGGCCAGGTGCAGCAAGGTGGACTTGCCGGAACCGCTCTCGCCGACGATCGCCACCCGCTCCCCCGGCGCCAGTGTCAGGTCCACCCCGCGCAGCACCGGCGTGTCCGGCGTGCCCGGATAGGCGAACGCCAGTGAACTCACGGTCAGGACCGGTTCCCTTGACGGAGCGGCGGGCGGGGAGGGATGGGAAGACATGTATGGCTCCATCATGAACAAGCGACCGGGCGCGGCCGGAAAGGTTCGCGCCAGCGGGCAAACCGGTGCAAGCATTGCGTGCAAGCACTTGAATGAAACGGAAGACCCGTTAAAATGAGGGAACCTGCCACAAGGGAACGCATGATGAAACGCCGAACACGCTGTCGATCTATCGTCGCCCGGCCGTAAGCACTGTGCACCCTTCTCCGCCGCTTCCGCCGGGCCTCATGACACAAGAGCGCCGGGAGGCGGCCGGATCCTTCGATCTGCCCCGTCCTGGAAATCCGATTACGACGGTCCTTCGTCATCACCGCACCGCGCGTGCCGGTGATCCGCAATCGACCGCCGGGAGCAGGGCATGGAACACAACCTCGAACAGTCCATCATCGAGCTGCGCGAACTCGTCCGCCTGGACGACCGCGACAGCCTCGACGAGCTGCTGGACTACATGCGCATCCAGGACATCGCGCATGCGCTGATGGAACTGCCCTCGGACGACGTGGCCCCGATCTTCAACCGGCTGCATCCCGGGCGCAAGGCCGACGTCTTCGCCTATCTCGACATCCCGTTCCAGCTGCGACTGCTGAATGCATCCTCGCGCGAGGATGCGCGGTTTCTGCTCTCCGAGATGGAAACCGACGACCTCACCGCCCTGCTCCAGACCCTGGATGCCGAGCGTCTGCGCGAATACCTGCGTCTGCTCCCGTTCCGGGCCATCCGCCGGGCGCTGAAGCAGCTCAACTACCCCGAGGAATCGGTCGGCCGCGTGATGTCCCCGTCGGTGGTAGCCGTGGACCCGGACTGGACGCTCAAGCGCGCACTGGCCCACGTGCGGCGCACCGGTGACGAACACTCCAACAACGTGATCTTCGTGGTCGACGATGACCGCACCCTGCTGGCCGCCATTCCCATCCGGCGGTTCCTGCGCGCCGAGCCCGACAGCCCCGTGCGCAGCCTGATCGACGACGAATCGCCCTACACCGTGCAGGTGGACGCCGACCGCGTCGAGGCCGCCCGGCGCATCCAGCACTACGACATCGAGAGCCTGCCGGTGGTGGGCGACAACGGCGAGCTGCTGGGCGTGGTCACGGTGGACGACGTGATGGACGTGATCGAGGCCGAGTCCACCGAGGATTTCCACAAGCTGGGTTCGGTGGGCAACCTCCCGCTGAGTCCGCGCCAGGCCAGTCCGTTCCTGCTGTATCGCAAGCGGGTCGGCTGGCTGCTGGGGCTGGTGGCGTTCAACACCCTGGGCGCCTTGATGATCTCGCAGTACGAAGAGGCCATCGAAGCCGTCGCGGTGCTGGTGTTCTTCTTGCCGCTGATTATCGGCTCGGCGGGCAACGCCGGAGCCCAGAGCTCGACCCTGATGGTGCGGGCCATGGCCACCGGCGAAGTCACCGCGCGGGACTGGCTGCGCCTGTGGGCCAAGGAACTGGGCGTGGCGACCACCATCGGCGTCAGCATGGGGATCGCCGTATCCCTGCTGGGCCTCTGGCGGGGCGGAACGGAGATCGCCATGCTGGTCGCCCTGGCCATGACCCTGGTGGTTACCGGTGCCAGCATGGTGGGCATGCTGCTGCCGCTCCTCCTCGACTGGCTGAAGCTGGACCCGGCCACCGCCAGCGTACCGCTGGTCACCGCCATCGCCGACCTCGGCGGCATCGCCATCTATTTCTCGCTGGCCGTGGCCATGCTCGGCCTAGCCACGCCGGCCTGAACGGGATACCCCCATGAGTCCGACCGACGTCGACATCGAGAACCTCCCCGACACCCTGCGCACCGCCCTGGAGCAGGGCTCGGACGGGCCGCTGAACGCGATCTGCAACGCCCACGCGCCCCCCGACCTGTCGGACGCGCTGGAGACCCTGCCCGAGGATCAGGCGGTCGCCTTCTTCCAGCGTCTGGAGCCGGCTTGCGCCGCGCCGGTGTACGCGCACCTGGAGCCCGATCACCAGTCCCGGGTGCTGGCCGCGCTGGACGAGCAGCAGGCCGCGGACCTGGTCAGCGCGCTGTCGCTGGATGACGCCGTGGCGGTGATCGACGGCCTGGGCGACGAGCATGCCGACTCACTGATGGAAACCCTCCCGGCGGAGAGCCAGGAGGCGGTCGGATCACTGCTCGCCTATCCGGAGGAGAGCGCCGGCCGCGTGATGACCCCGGAGTACGTCACCGTGCAGCCCGAATGGACGGTGAACGAAGCCATGGAGCATCTGCGCGCCAACCACGAGGTCGCGGAGACCGTGAACACGGTGTTCGTGACCACCGCGGCCGGCGAGCTGCTGGCCTGGGTGCGGCTGAAGGAGCTGCTTCTGGCACGGCCGTGGAACCGGGTATCGGAACTGATGCACACCGACGTGGCCAGCATCACCGGCGAGGAGGACCGGGAGGAAGCAGCCCACCGCATCAGCCACTACGACCTCAACGTCCTGCCGGTGGTCGACGACCAGGGCCACATGCTCGGGATCATCACCGTGGACGACGTAATGGATGTCCTGCGCGCGGAGACCACCGAGGACTTTCACCGCATGGCTGCGGTGGGCGACGTGGTGCTGTCGCTGCGCGACGCCAGCATGGGCCTGCTGTACCGCAAGCGCATCGGCTGGCTGCTGATCCTGGTGGTGGTCAACATCTTCGCCGGGCTGGCCATCGCCCACTACGAGGCGGCCATCGAGTCGGTAGTCGCGCTGATCTTTTTCCTGCCGATGGTCATCGCCTCCGGCGGCAACACCGGCTCGCAGGCCGCCACCCTGGTGGTGCGCTCACTGGCGATCAACGATGTCCGATTGCGCGACGCCTGGCGCCTGGGCGGCAAGGAACTGGGGGTCTCCACCGCGCTGGGGCTCACCCTGGCGGCCGCCATCTGGCTCTCCGGCAACTGGCTGGGCTCGCTGGAGGTCGCCAACGCCATCGCCCTGGGCATGTTCCTGGTCGTGGTATTCGGGGCGATGTTCGGCATGCTCCTGCCCTTCGCCCTGACCGCCATGCGCATGGACCCCGCGGTAGCCAGCGCACCGCTGATCACCTCGGTCATCGACATCGTCGGGATCCTGATCTATTTCGGCGTGGCCGTGGCCGTACTGGGCCTGTAACGGGCGTCGCCGCCGTGCAAACACCCGTGCGGCCTGCGGCGGTTCGGCAGGCCCGCGCGACTGCGTTAGACTCGGGCCTCTTTCCGGCGACCCCGTTCCGCGCGAGTACACGACCATGAGCAGCAGCCCCGTCCGCCACCGTACCGTCCCCGTCCGCGTTGGCCCCGTGACCGTGGGTGGCGATCACCCGGTGGTGGTCCAGTCCATGACCAACACCGACACCGCCGACGCACTGCGTACCGCAGTGCAGGTCGCGGAACTGGCTCGCGCGGGCTCGGAGATCGTGCGCATCACGGTCAACTCCGAAGATGCGGCCAGGGCCGTGCCGGAGATCCGCGAGCGCCTGGATGCAATGGACCTGGACGTACCTCTGGTCGGCGATTTCCACTTCAACGGCCACAAACTGCTGACGAAGTACCCCGAATGCGCCGAGGCCCTGGCCAAGCTGCGCATCAACCCGGGCAACGTCGGCCGCGGATCGAAGCGCGACGCGCAGTACCAGGCGATGATCGAGACCGCCATCCGCTTCGACCGGCCGGTACGCATCGGCGTGAACTGGGGCAGCCTCGATCAGGAACTGCTGGCGCGCATGATGGACGAAAACGCGCAGCAGCCGGAGCCGCTGGAACCCCAGGCAGTGATGGAGCAGGCCCTGATCACCTCGGCGCTGGAGAGCGCCGCCGAGGCCGAGCGCATCGGCCTGCCGCATGACCGCATCATCCTGTCGGCCAAGGTCAGTGGCGTGCAGCCACTGATCCGGGTCTACCAGGACCTGGCCGCGCGCTGCGACTACCCGTTGCACCTGGGCCTGACCGAGGCCGGCATGGGGGCCAGGGGGATCGTCGCCTCCACCGCCGCGCTGTCCGTCCTGCTGCAGCAGGGCATCGGCGACACCATCCGCATCTCGCTGACCCCGGAGCCCGGCGGGGACCGCACACAGGAGGTGAGCGTCGCGCAGGAGATCCTGCAGAGCATGGGCCTGCGCAGCTTCCTGCCCTCGGTGGTGGCCTGCCCCGGCTGCGGCCGCACCTCCAGCGAGTACTTCCAGCACCTGGCGCAGGACATCCAGAGTTATATCCGCCAGCAGATGCCGACCTGGAAACAGCATTACCCCGGAGTGGAAGAGATGACCGTCGCGGTGATGGGCTGCGTGGTCAACGGCCCCGGCGAGAGCAAGCATGCCGACATCGGCATCTCCCTGCCCGGCACCGGGGAGCAGCCGGTCGCGCCGGTCTACGAGGACGGCGAGAAGACCGTGACCCTCAAGGGCGAACATCTCGCCGAGGACTTCCAGGCCCGCGTCGAGGCCTACATCGAACGCCGCTACGGACAGGCCGGATGAGCGTCACCCACGATCCGCAACTGCTGCAACGCGTGCAGGCCCTGTTCGAGGACCCGCGCATTCAGGGCTGCAACTGGCAGCCGCGGCTGTTCTGGCACCCGACGGAAAGCGGTGGTGCCTTCGGTGCGCCACGAGTGGACCCGCGCGAACTGGAGGTGTTCCTGGCGACGGTGGCGGGCGAGGCCTCGCAGTGTCTCGACGCCCTCGAGGCCGACTGGCCCGGGCGCGGCCGCTTCCTGGCCGCCAACGCCCGGCGCCACGAACTCCCGCTGTTCACCCGCGTCTGAACCGCCGGACCCGGGTCATTCCCGCATGCCGTCCAGCAGCCGGTCCAGTGCCGTCAGGGCGGCGTCGAAGTCCAGGCTCTCCAGCCCCTCGGCGATCGCCCGCACCTCCGGATCGAGACCGCGCCCCTCGAGCTGCGGCCGCAGCCCGTCGAACTCGCGGCGCGCACCCAGCTGATTCTGTGCCACGCGTTCACGCAGCGCGCGCAGCGCCTCATGCGGGAACGGCCCGAGGGGCTCCGCCGAAACCCCACTCGGGTTCTCCTGGTCACCCCCGCCGCGCGCCGCTCCGCCCAGTCCGGCCACCGCTTCCGTCGCCTCGACCAGGGCAACCTCCAGGGACTGCAAATGCGTCTCCAGCTCCTGCGTTTCCGGGTCGCCGTCACGCAGGGCCAGTTCCACCGCCTCTGCGGCGGTGCGCAATTCGGCGGCCTCCAGCGCCGCGGCCACCCCCTTGAGGGAATGCGCCAGGCGTTGTGCGTCTTCCGTGCGATCCTGCTCGAGCCACTCCCGCAGACGCCGGCCGGCGTCGCTGTAATCCCGCTCCAGACCGGCCAGCATCTTGCGCAGCAGGGCCGGCTTGCCACCACAACGAGCCAGCGCGGCCGGAAGGTCGAACGGTGGCAGCGACTCCGGCAGATCGGGCTCGGGCGCGGGCTCCGGCGCCGCCTGCATGGCGTCCGCGCCGGCCTCGCATGCCTGCGAGTCACCCGCCCCCGGGACGTTGTTCATCCAGCGGCCGAGCGTTTCCTCCAGCACCTGCGGATCGATGGGCTTGGTCACGTGGTCGTCCATGCCCGCCTCCAGGCTGCGCTCGCGGTCGCCCTCCATCGCGTGGGCGGTCATGGCGATGATCGGAATCTCGGCCAGATCGGGGCGTGCGCGGATGCGCCGGGTCGCGGTCAGTCCGTCCATCCGGGGCATCTGGATATCCATCAGGATCAGGTCGAACGTCTCGTTGCGTGCCTTCTCCACCCCCTCGCGCCCATCCTCCGCCCAGGTCACTTCGCAGCTCAGGTCCTGCAGGAGTTCGGTCGCCAGCTCGCGGTTGATGACATTGTCCTCCACCAGCAGGACCCGGCTCCCGGACATGTCCGCGGATTCCCGTTTGCCCTTTTCCGCCGGCGCGGGCATCGGGGAGGTCTCCTCCGGGTGCACGTGAAACAGTCCCGAAAGGGTATCCAGCAGGGTGGACTGGCTCACCGGCTTGAGCAGGATGCCGTCGACCCCCGCACGCTCCGCACGCCCCAGAACCTCCTCGCGGGCAAAGCCGGTGACCATCAGAACCGCGGGCATTCGCGCCCCTTCGTGGGCCTTGATGCGCTGCGCCACTTCAATGCCGTCGACGCCCGGCATGCGCCAGTCGGTCAGCACAAGATCGTAGGGACGTCCCTCTTCCAGTGCCTGATCGATCTGCGCCAGTGCGGCAGCACCGGAGGGCACCACCTCCACCTCCATCCCGAGGTAACGGCACATCTCCTCCAGCGTCTCGCGGGCGCTGGCGTTGTCATCCACCACCAGCGCGCGGCGGCCGGCCAGCTCCGCGCCGGTAAGCCGTTCACCCAGGGTCTCGTGCGGATCCCCGGCGGCCGTATTCAGCCCCAGGCGCACACTGAAATGGAAGGTACTGCCCCGTCCCGGCTCGCTCTCGAGACCAATCTCGCCCCCCATCATCTCCACCAGCTGCCTGGAGATCGCCAGACCCAGGCCCGTGCCCTCCTGCTGGCGGGTCACGGAGCCGTCGAGCTGGGTGAAGGACTGGAACAGCCGCCGGGTCTCCTCCCGGCTCATGCCGGGGCCAGTATCGCGCACTTCGAAACGCAGCACGGCTTCGTCCTCTTCCATGCGTTCGCAGGTCGCGCCCACCACCACCTCGCCTTCCTCGGTAAATTTCACCGCGTTGCCAACCAGGTTGGTGAGGATCTGTCCGAGCCGCAGGGCGTCCCCCGTCAGGTGGTGCGGAAGAGCGGGATCCACCCGGTGCACGAGCTCCAGCCCCTTGTCCTCGGCCTTCAGACCGACGATGTCCCAGACGTTGCGCAGCACGTCTTCCAGCTCGAACGGGCTCTCCTCCAGCTCCAGCTTTCCGGCCTCGATCCTGGAGAAATCCAGAATGTCGTTGATCAGCCCCAGCAGGGCCTGGGAGGCACTGTCAATACGGTCCAGATAGCCACGCTGTTTTGGAGTCAGGTCGGTGCGCCGGGCCAGGTGCGTCATGCCGATGATCGCATTCATCGGCGTACGGATCTCGTGGCTCATGTTGGCGAGAAATTCGCTCTTGGCCCGGGTGGCAGATTCGGCCTCGTCACGGGCCCGGGTCAGGGCCTCCTCGGCCCGGATGCGATCGGTGATGTCGTAGTTGGCCGCCCGCTGCCCCATGTACAGCCCGCTTTCCGCATACACCGGGGTGCAGTGATGGCGCAGCCAGCGCTCCTCGCCCGCGCGCGTGACGATGCGGAAATCAAACGCGCCATCCACATGCTTCTCGTGGATCTCGTACAAATGCTGATCGAACCCCTCGCGATCCTCCACGTGCACGATCTCGCGCAACAGGTCGGGGTTCCGGTAGAACTCGGCATCGCCGTAGCCGGTCACCGCCTGACAGGAAGGCGAGCAGTAGCGGAACTCGAACTCGGGAGTCAGCCAGTAGATCCAGTCAGTCGCCAGATCGCTGATCAGGCGAAAGCGCTCCTGACTCTCGCGCAGCTCGGCCTCGCTTTCGCGCCGGCGGGTCACATCCAGCATGGAGCCCACCGTCCCGCGCGCCCGACCCTGTCGATCCCGCAGCACCCGCGCGGTGACGTCCATCCAGCGCACCGCACCCTCGCTGGTCAGCACGCGCAGCTCCTCGTTGTACTCGGCCAGCCGGTCACCCACGAAGGCGTCGCACTGGTTGCGACCGTACCCCTGATCCTCCGGGTGCAGCAGATCCATCCAGCTGTGCCCGATGAACGGCTCCCGGGCCAGGCCCGTAACTTCGCTCCACGACGGACTCAGATAGGTGATGCGATGCTCCAGATCCGTCTGGAACACCACCTCCTTGAGATTCTCGGCGATCACCCGGAAATGATAGTCGGCCGCAGCATCCTCTCCTCCGTCGCCCGGGATCACGGCATCACGCCCGGCCGGTCCGGCGGTGACGGTGGCTGCGGGCGGGAGATCGCAGGTCACCGGCTGCGCGGACTCAATGGCGGCCCCGCCGGGACGGTTGCCCTGGCGCGGGACGGTGTCGCCATAGAGATCCAGGCTCGTGTCCCCGGTGATGGACTGAAAGGTCTCGACGATCTGGCCCAGGCCGACCGGCAGCACGAACCCGGGGCTGCGTCCGTAACTCTTGCGCCCGAGCACGAAAAGCCCCGGCTCGGGATTGCCCACGGTGGACACCCCGAGGCTGTGCCACAGCTCGTGCGGATCCTCGACGGTCGCGAGCATGGCCGCAGCCAGCCCCATGGGCGCGCCGGTGGCGTAACAGGCGTGGAACTGCAGCGGTTCCAGCCAGGCGTTGTCCGGGACATGGCCAGTCAGCGCGTGCACCCGGTCCACGCTCATGCGCCGGGGCCCGTCGGGTCCGCGGAGCTCCACATCCAGCCCGCCACGCACGCCCGGGCCGCGCTCCAGCCGTACCACCTGCGTCTGCGCCAGCCGCCGTGCGCCACGGTCACCGGCGGTCGCCTCCAGGACCCGCGCGAAGCGAGCCCCGCGCTCGGGAAACGGATCCCGCTGCGGCCAGTCGGCCGGCAGGGGGGCCGGTTCCTCGAAGGCCCACAGCAGCTCCGCTGGCGGCGAGCCCGTCGGCGGATCCAGCCAGTGTTCGACCGCAAGCGCGGCCTCGGCGCCACCCCCGGCAACAAGGATCCGTTCGGCGGGCGGCAGGGCTTGATCATCCCCGACCTCCGGCGCCCGGGGCCCGTACAGGATGCGCCCGCTCAGCTCACGCTCCCCCGCGGCCGGCAACCCGCCCGACCCCAGCCACTGTGGGTGTCCCGCCACGCCGGTGGTGTCGATCAGCAGATCGGCCTCCAGCTGGCGCTCGCGTCCCTGCTCGTCCACCAGAACGCGGAATGGGTGACGGGCGCGCTCCGGATCGCCAATGCCGGTATTCGCCCGCATGCCGTCGCGACTTGCCGCCAGCACGCGCGTCTCGAACAGAAGATCGCAACCCCGGTACGCCAGCACCCCGGCGAGCCGCTCGCAGTACTCGCGACGAAACTCGCCGGCGGTCGGGAAAGCATCCGGATCGGGAAGGGCATGCCCCTGCCCGCGCAACGCGTCACGCCCCAGCGGCGAGGTGCACTGTTTCCAGGGGGTGAACATCCGTATCCCGGCCCAGTCCCGCAGCGCGGGAGCGACCGCGCGGGAACGCTCGGCCAGCAGCACACGATAACCCAGCCGCGTGGCATACAGCGCCGCTTCCAGCCCCACCGGGCCGGCTCCGGCAATCAGTACGGTCTTTCTGGAAGCCCTCATTTTGCCCTCCGTGGCTCAGCGCTCCGCCGATTCGGCGGCACAGACCCGGTTTCGCCCCTCCGCCTTGGCCCGATAGAGCTGCTCATCGGCCCGCGCCACCACCCGCAGCGCCGACTGGCGTGGCTGGCAATGCAGCGTGGCCACGCCAAGGCTGGCGGTCACGTGATCCGCCACTTCGGACGCCGGATGGGGGACACCGAGTTCGACGATCGCCTCCCGCACCCGCTCGGCCACTGCCGCGGCATCCTCCAGCGCGGTTTCCGGCAGGATGCAGCCGAACTCCTCCCCCCCGTAACGTGCGGCCAGGTCGGCGGGACGCGAGATGGTCTCGTCCAGCACCCGCGACACTTCGCGCAGACAGTCATCCCCGCGGACATGGCCCAGGGTGTCGTTGAAGGGCTTGAAATAATCGATGTCCATCAGGATCACCGAAAGGGCGTCCCCGGTCCGCGCCAGACGCGCATTTTCACGCTCCAGGGTCTCCTCGAACTGGCGCCGGTTGGCCAGGCCGGTCAGTCCGTCGGTCACCGCCATGCGGGTCAGTTGATCGCGGGCGCGCTTGAGCTCGATCTGATGCTGCACCCGCAACCGGACCACCGGCGGATTGATGGGCTTGTTCACGTAGTCGACCGCGCCCAGTTCCAGACCCCGGGCCTCGCCCTCGGTATCTCCCACCCCGGTAATGAAGATCACCGGGACGTTCGCCGTCGCGCGCTCGGACTTCAGCCATTCACAGACCTGAAAACCGTCCGTTCCCGGCATCATCACGTCGAGCAGGATCACGTCCGGACGCGCCGAGGCGGCAAGATCCAGCGCGCGTTTCCCGTTCGTGGCGAACAGCACCTCGTGTTCGTCCTCGAAGATCCCGGCCAGCAACTCGATGTTGGCAGGCTCGTCATCCACCACGAGGATACGTGCCCGATGGTCACTGTTCATAAGCCTTCCCCACTTTCCCTCAGCAGCCGGTCCACCGCCACCAGCGCCTGTTCGAAATCCAGTTGTTCAATGCGGGACCCCAGTTCCCGCACGAGGGCGTCCTGGCCGTGCCCGAGGAGCCGTCCGCTCAGCTCGCGGAAATGCGCCCGGGCACGCAGGTTGTTGCCTTCGATCAGCACACGCAGCTCGCGCAGCTCATCCTCGGGCAGGGGGCCGGTCTCCATATCGTGAAGGGGCCCGTCCCCGGAACCGCTCTCCGGGGCATCCTCCGCGTCCCCGTCGGCAACCAGACCACGGGCCGCTTCCAGTGCCGGCGCCAGGTGCTCGTCCAGCTCCGCAAGGCGCCCGAACGCGGCGCCCTCGTCTCCCTGCGCGAGTTCATTCTCGATCCGCTGCGCGCAGGCCTGCACTTCGCGCAACTCCAGGGAACCCGCGACGCCCTTGAGCGAGTGCGCCAGTCGATGCGCCTCGTCGCGGTGGCCGGTTTCCAGCAGCGACCGCAATTCCTCGACCACCCCGCTGTAACGCTCCTCCAGGCTGAGGATCATGCGCCGCAGCAGCGACGCCTTGCCGTTGCAGCGCGCCAGTGCCGCCGGGAGATCGAACGGCGGCAGCTCCTGCGGCAGCCCGTCGCCGCCCGACGCACCGGAACCGGTGGTCGCAGACGGCATTGGCGAGCCCGTGCTGTCATCGCCCGCCCCCCCGGACGCGGCTCCCTGGTGCACGCATCCGATCCACTCGGAAAGTGTCCGGGCCAGGGCAGCGGGGTCGATCGGCTTGGTGACATGGTCGTTCATCCCCGCCTCCAGGCTCTTCTCGCGATCGCCGGCCATCGCATGGGCCGTCATCGCGATCACCGGAAGGTCCCGGAAACGCGCGTCCCACCGCAGCTCGCGCGTGGCACTCAGCCCGTCCATTTCGGGCATCTGGATGTCCATCAGCACCGCGTCGAAGGATGCGGCCTCAACGGCCGCCAGCGCCTCGCGACCGTCCTCCACCGTGGTGACGTCACAGCCCAGATCCTCCAGGAGCTCCACCGCCAGATCCCGATTGATGGCGTTGTCCTCCGCCAGCAGGATGCGGCAGCCGTCCAGGCGCGGCGTGTCGGCCGTCATGCCGGGGGCCGCTTCGCGCACCCGGTCGCCTTCATCATCCGCATTCAGGAGTTCGACCAGGGTGTCGTGCAGCGTGGATTCGGTCACCGGCTTGAGCAGGAGACCATCCACGGTCTCTTCCGCCTTCTGCAGGATTTCATCGCGGCTGAACCCGGTCACCATCAGAACCGAAGGGACCTGTCGCTTGCGTTCGGCATTGATGTTCTGCGCCACCTCCAGACCATCCATCCCCGGCATGCGCCAGTCGGTCAGCACCATATCGTAATGCACGCCCTTTTCCACCGCCCGGTCCAGCATGCCCAGGGCATCCGGGCCGGAGGGCGCCGTATCCGCCTCGATTCCCAGATCGCTCAGCATCGCGGCCAGGGTTTCCCGGGCCGCGTCCGAGTCATCGACCACCAGCACCCGGCGCCCGCGCAGTGATCGGGACACGACCGGACGCGCGGGCTGTACCTGCTCCGTCTCCACGCCCAGACGTGCGGTAAAGCTGAATGTCGCCCCCTCGCCGGGCGTGCTTTCCACCCCGATGTCGCCGTGCATCATTTCCACCAGCTGCTTGCTGATCGCCAGCCCGAGCCCGGTGCCTTCCTGGCGCCGGGTCACCGAGCTGTCCAGCTGCGTGAAAGAACGGAACAGCCTGCGGGCCTCCTCCTCGGACATCCCCGGTCCTGTGTCGCGCACCGAGAAGCGCAGGGTGGCATAGCCGTCGTCGATCGCCTCGGCCGAGACATGCACCACAACCTCGCCCTGCTCGGTGAACTTGACCGCATTGCCGGCGAGATTGGTCAGAATCTGCCCCAGCCGGAGGGCATCCCCTCGCAGCAGGCGCGGTGTACCCGGCGCGACGTGGTGCACCAGTTCCAGTCCCTTCTCCTCGGCCCGGTGGCCGACCACGTCGGTGACCCCGTTGAGCACGGAATCGAGGTGGAACGGGGCATCTTCCAGTTCGAGCTTGCCGGCCTCGATCTTGGAGAAATCGAGGATGTCGTTGATCAGGCCGAGCAGGCGCTGGGCCGCATTGTCGATCTTGTCCATGTACCCCCGCTGACGGGGGGTCAGTTCGGTCCGCCGGGCGAGGTGACTCATGCCGATGATCGCGTTCATCGGCGTGCGGATCTCGTGGCTCATGTTGGCCAGGAACTCGCTCTTCGCGCGGGTGGCGCTCTCCGCCTGCTCGCGTGCGAGCTTCATCTCGCTCTCCAGTTCCCGGCGCACCCGCACCAGCCGGTTGAGGATCAGCGCCGTGCCGCTTCCCACCAGGACCACGGCCACCACGGTCCACAGGGCGAACTGCCAGAGCAGATCGCGCAGCGGTTCGGTCACGGCCGAGCGATCCAGGCTCAGGACCTGGTACCAGTCCGTACCGGGAATGGGAGTGGCGTGCAGCAGGCGTTCCTCGCCATCCATCACCACCTCGCGCAGCTCACCCTCGTACGACGGGTCCAGCGGGTCGAAACCGCCGCCTTCCTCGATGGCATCCACCAGCGGCTGCAGCACCCGCGAGGAATCCGGGTGGGCAACCACCATGCCGTCCTCGTCGACCAGCACCATATGGCCGTCCCAGCGCAGATCCAGACCGGCCACGCTGGCAGCCACCTCCTGCAGGCCGATGTCCCCGGCCGCCACCCCGTGCAGCTCGCCGGTGTCGCGGTAGACCGGCGCGCCCATGGAGATGATCAGCCGGTCCTGCGCGGCATCTTCGAACGGCGTGGTGATATACAGACCATCGTTCAGCAGCGCGCCCTCGTACCAGGGTCGCGTACGCGGGTCGAAATCACCCGGCAGTGAAGCCTCGGGATCCGACATGATCATGCCGCCCTGCGCGTCACCGACATAGGTCAGATCGACCTCGCCCATGCGCTCGAACTGCTGCAGCACCGGACGCGGATCGCGCCCGACCGGCACCTCTTCGGCCAGCCCCTCGATCAGGCGCGCATTGGAGGAAAACCACTGGGATACGTAGAGTGCGGTGGACTCGGAAGTAGAGGTCACTTCCGAGCGCACCGCTTCGCGCGTCTCGCCCTCCAGCATCTGATACGCCACGGTCGCCAGCACTGCGCCCAGCAACACGATGGCGGCCAGCACGAGCAGCAGAAGCCGGTAGTGGAAAGACTGGAAAGAGGCCTGGTCACGCTGAGTCATCGGCGGTTTCCCGGAGTAGGCATGCCACGCATGCGGGCACGGGATGATTCCCGCAAGACCGTAAGGGGTTCAGGCCTGTGGGCGCAAGCGCGCCGGAGGGCTCGGGTTATCCGGCCGGTTTGCGGAACGCCACCTGCTTCCAGTAACCGAACAGGCTGGCGGGTTCCACCGCCTCGGGCTCGCAGCCGGTCAGGTGCACGAAGTGGTCGAGCTCCATGTCCGGACGAAAGCCCACCGCCCGCGAAAGAGGCCGCAGGCTGCGTTCCACCCCGCGCAGCAGCCATTGCCGGGACGCGAAATGGTTGACCAGCAGGATCTGTCCGCCCGGACGGCACACCCGCCACATCTCGGCAAACATGCGATCGGGATTGGGGACCACGGACGCCACGTACATCCCGACCACGGCGTCGAAGCTGTCGTCGCGAAAACCGAGTGCCTCGGCGTCCATCTCGGCCACGCCGCGCACCCCCGGCAGACCGCCGTTGATGCGTTCCTGCGCGACCTGCAGCATCTCGCGCGAGACGTCGATCCCCACCAGGTCCACGCCGTCCGGGTACTCCGGGAAGGAGATCCCGGTGCCCACGCCCACTTCCAGCACCCGCTTGCCTTCCAGCGGCGCCAGGGTCTTCTGCGCACTGTGCCGCCCGGTGGCGAAGACCCGTCCGAAGGTGGCGTCGTAGTGCCGTGCGTAACGCCGGTAACTCTTGCGTATGCTGACCAGATCCATGCCTGTCGCCCTCGAAGGAAAGCTGCTCAGGCGTCCTCTTCGACCGCCTTCATGCTGAGCCGGATGCGGCCCTGCTTGTCGACCTCCAGCACCCGGACGGTGACCGAATCGCCCTCGGACAGGAAGTCGCTCACGTTCTCCACGCGCTCGTCGGAGATCTGCGAGATATGCACCAGCCCGTCACGACCCGGAAGGATCGACACGAATGCGCCGAAGTCCATGATCTTGGCGACCTTGCCGGTGTACTGACGCCCCACCTCGATGTCGGCGGTCAGCTCCTCGATGCGGCGCTTCGCCTCGTTGCCGGCGGCGGCATCGGTGGAGGCGATCTTGACCGTGCCGTCGTCCCCGATGTCGATGGTGGTACCGGTCTCCTCGGTCAGGGTACGGATGGTCGCGCCGCCCTTGCCGATCACGTCGCGGATCTTGTCCGGGTTGATCTTCAGGGTGATGAAGCGCGGTGCGTGTTCGGACATCTCCTGACGATGGGTGTCCAGCTCGGCGTTCATGCAGCCGAGGATGTGCAGCCGGCCTTCGCGCGCCTGCTCCAGCGCCTGTTCCATGATCTCGCGGGTAATCCCGTCGATCTTGATGTCCATCTGCAGTGCGGTCACGCCGCCCGAGGTCCCGGCGACCTTGAAGTCCATGTCGCCCAGGTGGTCCTCATCGCCGAGGATATCGGAGAGCACGGCGAAGCGGTCGTCTTCCTTGATCAGCCCCATCGCGATGCCCGCGACCGGGGCCTTCAGCGGCACACCGGCGTCCATCAGCGCCAGCGAGGTACCGCACACCGAGGCCATGGAACTGGAGCCGTTCGACTCGGTGATCTCGGAGACCACGCGCACCACGTAGGGGAAGTCCTCGTCGCTCGGCATCACTGCGGCCACGCCGCGCTTGGCCAGCCGGCCGTGGCCGATCTCGCGACGCTTGGGCGAGCCGACGAAACCGGTCTCCCCGGTGCAGTACGGCGGGAAGTTGTAATGCAGCATGAAACGGTCGCGACGCTCGCCCTCGATCGCGTCGATCACCTGGGCGTCGCGGTCCGTGCCCAGGGTGGCCACCACCATCGCCTGGGTCTCGCCCCGGGTGAACAGCGCGGAGCCATGGGCCCGCGGCAGGATGCCGGTCTGCACATCGATCGGGCGCACGGTCTTCGTGTCGCGGCCGTCGATGCGCGGGTGGCCGTCCAGGATACGGTCACGCACGAGGCGGTATTCCAGATCGTGCAGGGCCGTCTTGACCGCATCGGCATCGGGGCCGGATTCGTCGTCACTGGCCAGGGATTCGACCAGGCGGCTGCGCAGTTCGCTCAGGCGCTGGCTGCGGGTCTGCTTGTCGGCGATCTGGTAGATCTCGGTCAGCTCGTCGCGCGCGGCGGCGGCCACGCGCTCTTCCACCGAGGCCTCGCTCTCCGGCGCCTGCCAGTCCCAGGCGGGTTCCCCCGCCTCGGCCGCCAGTTCGTTGATCGCGCGGATCGCAGCCTGCAGCTGTTCGTGACCGTACATCACCGCGCCCAGCATGGTTTCCTCGGACAGCTCGCTGGCCTCCGACTCCACCATCAGGACCGCGTTCTCGGTCCCCGCCACGACCAGGTTCAGCTCGGATTCCTCCAGCGCGCTGAAGCTCGGATTCAACTGGTACTCACCGGCGCGGTACCCCACGCGGGCGGCCCCGATGGGCCCGCCGAACGGCACACCCGAGAGTGCCAGCGCCGCGGAAGCACCGATCATCGCGGGGATGTCGGGATCCACCTCGGGGTTGATCGAGACCACCGTCGCGATGACCTGGGTTTCGTTCTTGAAGCCTTCGGGAAACAGCGGACGAATCGGACGGTCGATCAGGCGCGAGGTCAGGGTTTCCTTCTCGCTCGGGCGCCCTTCACGCTTGAAGAATCCGCCCGGGATCTTGCCCGCGGCATAGGTCCGTTCCTGGTAGTTGACGGTCAGGGGGAAGAAGTCGCGCCCCGGGTCGGCCTCCTTGCGGGCGACCACGGTGACCAGGACCACGGTCTCGGCCATGTTGACCAGCACCGCGCCGCTGGCCTGGCGGGCAATGTCTCCGGTTTCGAGCGTTACGGTGTGATTTCCGTACTGGAACGACTTCTTGTATGACACGTTTTTTCCCGTTTCCCTTTGAATCCCGATGCGGCCCGCCGACCGGCCGCCTTGCTGCAGCGGACGGCGGGCCCCGTAAAGTTCTGGCCGCAATCGATGCCCCGAACAGGGGCCCAAACAAACGGGCCCGCACCGGAGGCGCGGGCCCGAGGGGCGGGGCCTAGCGGCGCAGGCCCAGTTCCTTCACGATCGACTGATAGCGTTCGACGTCCTTGCGCTTGAGATAGGACAGCAGCTTGCGACGCTGGCTGACCATCTTCAGCAGGCCACGCCGGGAGTGGTGATCCTGCTTGTGCTTGTCGAAATGGCCCATCAGATGCTGGATGCGCGCCGTCAGGAGTGCAATCTGCACCTCGGGCGATCCGGTATCGTTGGCATCGCGCTTGTGCTTCTCGACGATGGCCGACTTCTCTTCGGTAGTGAGCGACATGTAAGGCTGACTCCTGATTCCTGAACCGTCTGTCTGAGTGGCCAGTGGCGCTGGCGAACAGGCGCGTATGTTAGCACGCGCTCAAGCAGCGTGAACAGCGAACGGGCCGACGGCCGCCGCGCGGGGGATTCTGGTATATTGTGAACTTCATCACTCCCCGACAGGGACGGTCATGGCCACGCAGGAAACCCGCCGGCTCCAGGCCCGCATCCTGCTGCTGGCACTGGCGGTGCTGGTGCTGCTGGGCCTGATCGCGGCCAGCCTTACCGCCCATGCCTATTATCAGCAGGCGCGCGACCGCGCGGATCTGGCGCAGCAGGCCGCGCTGCAGCATCACGGCCAGGCGGTGGCGCAGTATTTCGACCGCCTGGAGGACATCGCGTGGCAGGTCGCCAGCCGCAGCCGCATCCGCGACGAACTGGCCGCCTACAATCGTGGCGCGACCGATCTCGAAGACCTGCAGGACTTCAGTCACGACAAACTGGAAGATGCCCTGCGCCCCTCCGGCGCGGCCGGCATCATCCGCCTGGATGCGGAAGGCCGCCAGGTACTGGCGGTGGGCGACGCCAACCCGGACCCGATCTACTGGCCGGACATCGACCCGGCAATGCGCGAAACCCGCATGCGGGACCATCTGGCCGGGGAGGGCCGGGCCTGGATCATGATCGCGGTGCCGATCCTCTCGCGCGAGGACGAATGGCTGGGCGCCGACATCCTGGTGTTCCCCGCCGAGGCCATGGTCGGCGTGCTGGAGTCCGCCGCCGAGGGCGGCAAGGCCGCCTGGCTGGAGGGCCCGCAGGGAGTGGTGCTGCGGGTGGACGACATCACCTGGAGCCTGATGCCGACCGGCGCCGGGAACCCGGTGGCCCCGGCACTGCAGCAGGCCCGCGGAGGATCGCAGGCCCTGCAGCGCACGGACGGCGAGGTGGTCTTTGCGGTGCCGGTACGCCCGGGCTGGGGGCTGGCGATGGCCGTACCGGAGGAGGAACTCTACGCCGGCATGATGGCCCACCTGGCGCTGCCGGTCACACTGGTACTGGGCATGGCATTGCTGTCGGGACTGGGGCTGATCGGCGTGATCCGGCCGCTGTCACGCCAGGTGGTGGCGCAGTCCGAGGCCCTGGAGCGCGCGTCCGAGGAGCAGGAGGATCTGCTGGAGTACGCCAGCGGCTTCGTCTATCGCTTCGACCGCTCGGGTCGGGCGCGCTACATCTCGCCCGGCGTGGAGCGGGTCCTCGGCCGCAGCATGGACCGCCTGCCGGAGACCACCCTGCGCGCGCTGGTCGAACCCTTCCTGCCCTATCTCGAGGGCACCGCGGTGCCGATCGACGGCGGCAGCGACGCCGACCTGCCTCCGGCACGCGCCGAGGTCACCGACGTTTCCGGCGAACGGGTGGTCCTGGAGCTCAACGCGCGGGTCCGCTATGACGGCGACCGGGTGGTGGACATCTTCGGCGTCGCCCGCGACGTGACCAGCCGCGAAGAAGCCCGGCGCCGGGTCAGTCATCTGGCCAACTACGATCCGCTCACCGATCTGCCCAACCGCACCCAGCTCGACCAGCGCCTGGCGCGCGCGATTGAACGCTGCCGACTCCACGACGAGCGCCTGGCGGTACTGTTCGTCGACCTGGACGGCTTCAAGTACGTGAACGACAGTCTGGGCCATCATCGCGGAGACGAGCTCCTGGAAGCGGTCGCCCGGCGCCTGCTGGGCGCCATCGACCGGCACTCCACCATTGCGCGCCATGGCGGCGACGAATTCGTGGTGCTGACCGAACACATCGCCACCGCGGAGGACGCCGCCAGCGTCGCACACGAGCTGCTGCGTGCACTGGAGTCGCCGTTCCACGTCGCCGGTCAGGAGCTGTTCATCGGCGCCAGCATCGGCATCAGCCTGTTCCCCGACGACGCCGCAACCCCGGACATGCTGATCCGCAACGCGGACTCGGCGATGTACCGCGCCAAGGCACGCGGGCGCAACAACGTGCAGCTCTACACCGCCGACCTCACCGACGCCAGCCAGCGCCGGCTGGCGATCGAGGCCGGCCTGCGACGAGCCATCGAGGGCGACGAGCTGGAGGTCGTGTTCCAGCCGCAGTGGGACCTGCCCGGCGAGAGCCTGGCCGGTGCCGAAGCCCTGGTCCGCTGGCGCCATCCGGAGTTCGGCATGATCAGCCCGGCGGAATTCATCCCGGTGGCGGAAGAAAACGGCACCATCGGTCTGCTTGGCCGCTGGGTGCTGCGCGAAGCGGTACGCCGGGCGCGCGAATGGGGACCGGAGCGTCTGGGCCGGATCGGGGTCAATGTTTCCGGCCACCAGGTGCTGTTCGGGGATATCGTCACGGACGTGCGGTCGGTGCTCGCCGAGACCGGGCTGGAACCCCACAGGCTCGAGCTGGAGATCACCGAGGGCTTCGTCATGGACCACGCCGAGCGCGGCATCGCCACCCTGGAGGAACTGCGGTCAATGGGCGTACAGCTGGCGATCGACGACTTCGGTACCGGCTATTCGTCGCTCAGCTATCTCAAGCGCCTGCCGGTGCAACGGCTGAAGGTGGATGCCTCGTTCGTGCAGGGGGCGGACTGCGACCCCGCCGATGCCGCCCTCACCGCGTCCATCATCGCCATGGGTCACAAGCTGGGGCTGACGGTCATCGCCGAGGGCGTCGAGACCGCCACCCAGCGCGACCTGATCATTCGGGAGGGCTGCAACGAGGCCCAGGGGTATCTCCTCGCGCGGCCGATGTCGGCGGAGCAGCTGGCCGCGCTGATCGCGGACCCGGTGCCCGCGTATCGCCGCGAATGAGGTCGGTTGCAGCGGGCCTCAGCCGGTGACGAACAGACGCCGCGGGCGAATCGTGCCGTCCCCGGCCTCCAGCCCCACGCCGAGAAATTCGCCTGCGGGCCCGTGCAGGCGTACCAGGACCCCGCCCGCTTCCGGTTCGTCCGCAGCCGGCGAGACACCCGCGATGCGCTCGCTCACCGCTTCCGCTCCCGCCGGATTCCCGTGGCGCAGTGCCGCCGCTCCGGCGGCACCCAGATGGAGCTGCGGCCAGCCGGACAGGGCGGCCTCCGGCGGCAGCAGACAGGCCTCGATCGCCGCTGCACCGCCCTCCTCGAAACGCTGCTCCAGGGCTTCCAGGGTCCACATGGCGTCGGCCGCGAAGGCCCCGTGGCCGGTGCGCCGCAGCTCTTCAACCGCCGCACCGCAGCCGAGGGCTTCCCCGATATCGGTCACCAGCGACCGGATATAGGTGCCCTTGCTGCAATGCACCTCCAGCCGCAGGCGATCATCCGCCAGCCGTTCGATATTCAGCGAATGGATCCGCACCGGCCGCGGAGGACGGTCCACTTCCACCCCTTCGCGCGCCAGCTCGTACAGCCGCCGGCCGTCCTTCTTCAGGGCCGAGACCATCGGGGGAACCTGCTCCAGATCGCCGGTGAAACCGCGTTCCAGCCGCGCCGGATCCTCGTCCGTGATCGCGGGAACCGGGGACTCGGCAAGGATTTCTCCGTCCATGTCCGCCGAGTCGGTCTCCACACCCAGCCGCGCGACAGCCACATAACGCTTGTCCGCGTCCAGCAGCCAGCCGGACACCTTGGTCGCCTGCCCGAAACACAGTGGAAGAAGCCCGGTCGCCCGTGGATCCAGGGCGCCGGTATGGCCCGCCTTGCGCGCCCCGAGGAGGTATTTCACCCGACCCAGCGCCTGGTTCGAACTGAGCCCCTGCGGCTTGTCGAGCAGCAGGATGCCGTCGACGTTGCGCCCCTTCCTGCGCGCCACGGGGAATCGGTTTACCGGTCCTGCGGGACGTCGGGATCACCGGAGGCATCCGGGTCCCCGCCGCCTTCCGCTCCGGCCTCCGCATCACCGTCGCCGTGCCGCTCGCGATCCTCCGCAAGCGCCTGACTGATCAGCGAAGACATGCGCGCGCCGCGTTCGGGCGTATCATCGTAGATGAACCGCAGTTGCGGGATGCTGCGCATACGAATCCGGCTGCCCAGCGCCCGACGCAGGAAGCCGGCCGCGCTGTTGAGGCCCTGCTGCGCCTCGCGACCGCCCTCCTCGCCGCCCAGCCGGGTGAAATACACCCGGGCGTGGGCCAGATCCTTCGAGACCTCCACCCCCGAGATGGTCACCATGCCGACCCGCGGGTCCTTCACCTCGACGCGCACCAGTTCGGCGAGCTCGCGCTGGATCTGCTCGCCGACCCGGTCACTGCGCTGGAAGTCGCGGGGTCCGGGCATTACAGCGACCGCTGGACCTCGACGCGCTGGAAGACCTCGATCTGGTCCCCGGCCTTCACGTCGTTGTAGTTCTTCACCGCGATACCGCATTCGGTACCGGCGCGGACCTCGTTCACGTCGTCCTTGAAGCGGCGCAGGCTTTCCAGCTCGCCCTCGTACACCACCACGTTGTCACGCAGCACGCGGATCGGGTTGCCCCGCTTGACCGAACCCTCGACCACCAGGCAGCCGGCCACCTGGCCGAAGCTCGAGGCCTTGAACACCTCGCGCACCTCGGCCAGGCCCACGATTTCCTCGCGGGTCTCGGGCGCCAGCAGCCCGGACAGGGCCTGCTTCACGTCCTCGATGGCCTCGTAGATGACCGAGTAGTAGCGGACGTCGATCCCGTTTTCCTGCGCCACCCGCTTGGCGCCGGCATCGGCGCGCACGTTGAACGCGATCACGATCGCATCCGAAGCGGTCGCCAGGTTGATATCCGACTCGGAGATACCGCCGACCCCGGTGGAAATCACCTTGACCCGGACTTCCTCGTTGGACAGCTTGACCAGCGATTCGCGCAGCGCCTCGGCGGATCCCTGCACGTCGGCCTTGATCAGGATGTTGACCGTGCCGACGTCGCCTTCCTGCATCTGGTTGAAGATGTTTTCCAGCTTGGCCGCCTGCTGCGCCGCCAGCTTGCGCTCGCGCTGCTTGGTGTCGCGGTACTCGGCCACTTCGCGCGCAGTCTTTTCGTCCGCGACCACCAGCATCTCGTCGCCGGCCTCCGGCACCCCGGAGAGCCCCAGGATCTCCACCGGCATCGACGGACCGACTTCCTTTACCGCCGTGCCGGTGTCGTCGAACATCGCCCGCACACGGCCGTATTCCTTGCCGGTCAGCACGATGTCGCCATGTTTCAGGCTGCCGGACTGCACCAGCACCGTGGCCACCGGGCCACGGCCCTTGTCCAGCCGCGACTCGATCACCACGCCGCGCGCCGGCCCCTCGTCCGGGGCCATCAGCTCCATCAGCTCCGCCTGCAGACCCAGGCCTTCCAGCAGCTCGTCGATGCCTTCCCCGGAATGCGCCGAGACCCGGATGAACTGGGTGTCGCCACCCCATTCCTCGGGGATTACCTCGTGCTGGGCGAGATCGTTGATCACCCGGTCGGCATCCGCCTCCGGCTTGTCGATCTTGTTGACCGCGACCACGATCGGTACGCCGGCGGCCTTCGCATGGTTGATGGCTTCGAGGGTCTGCGGCATCACGCCGTCATCCGCCGCAACCACCAGGATCACGATGTCCGTGGACTGGGCACCCCGGGCACGCATCGCGGTGAACGCCGCATGTCCCGGCGTATCGAGGAACGTCACCCCGTCATGCCCGTTCTCGACGTGATAGGCCCCGATGTGCTGGGTGATCCCGCCGGCTTCTCCGGAGGCCACGCGCGTCTTGCGGATATGGTCCAGCAGCGACGTCTTGCCATGGTCCACGTGGCCCATCACGGTCACCACCGGCGGACGGGCCTTGGGCTCGGCGGTCTGCTCCTGGGCAACCTCGATCTGATCCTCGATGGTCTCTTCCCTTGCGGGCACCGCGGTGTGGCCCATTTCCTCGACCACCAGCATCGCCGTTTCCTGATCGATGGACTGGTTGATGGTAGCCATCACGCCCATGCCCATCAGGGTCTTGATCAGCTGCGGCGCCTTGATCGCCATCGCCTGCGCCAGATCGGCCACCGTGATGGTCTCCGGCACTTCCACCTCGCGCACCACCGGTGCGGTCGGCTTGGCGAAGCCGTGCTTGCCGGCCACGGCCTGGGCCGCCTGCGACTGCCCGGCGCCCTTGCCCTTGTCACCCTTCTTGCGCCGACCACGACGGTCGCCGGCGACATGCAGTTCCTTGCGGTCGTCCTTGCGGCCACCCTTGCGGCCCTTGCCGGACTTGGCGGGTTCCGCCGGTGCCGCGGCGGGAGCCGGTGCCGCGGCGGGAGCCGGTGCCTGGCGCTGCTGCGCGGCCTCGCGTTCCAGGCGCGCCTGTTCTTCCTTCTCGCGCTTCGCCTCCTGCTTCTCCTGCTCTTCCTGCTTGCGCTTCTGGCGCTCCTCGCGTTCGACCTCTTCCTGCTTGCGCGCTTCCACAGCCTTGCGCTGAGCTTCCCGCTCGGCTTCCAGCTGCATGGCCAGCTGCTGCGTGCGGCTCAGCGGCTTCTTCGGGGCGGCCGGCGCTTCTTCCGCGGCTGCGGCCGGCTCCTCGGCCGCCTCTTCCGCCTCGGGTGACTCCGGTGCCTCGGCTGCGGCCGCCTCCGCCGCTTCGGGCTCTTCTTCGACGTCCGCCGGTTCCTCCGCCGCGGCCTCGTCGGCCGCCGGTTCAGGTTCCGGTTCCGGCGTCTCGGCCACCACCGGCTCATCCGCCGGTGCTTCCGCCTCCGGCGCCTCGCCGGCTGCGGCCTCCTCGGCTTCCGGGGTCACCGGCGATTCTGCATCGGGACGGGTCTCTTCCGGTGCCGCAGCGGCTTCGGATTCCACATTCTCGGCCGCCTCCGGGCGATCCTCCGGCGCCGGTGTTGCATCCGCCGGCTTGCGCTTGAGGGTGCGCTTCTTGCGCACCTCCACGTTAACCGTCTTGGTCTTGCCCTGGCCCGAGCTGACCTTCAGCGTCTGCGCCTGGGAACGCCGCCGCAGAGTCACGCGGTCACTCGCCCCGCCGGAGGAACCCTGGCGCAGATGGTCCAGCAGCTGGCGCTTCTCGGCATCGGTGATGGGCGCCTCGGGCCCGGCCACCTCGACGCCCGCCTCCTTGAGCTGCTCCAGGAGACGATCGACGGGCTTGCCCACCGATTCCGCGAATTGCTGCACTGTCATTTGCGCCATGGCGCTACCTCCATTCCAGATTCTGTTCCGGCGTGCCGCTGTCCGACCACCGCCGCTGCGTCGCGATCATTCCCCGGTTTCGAACCAGGGGGCGCGCGCGGTCATGATCAATTCGGACGCCTCCTGCTCGGAGATGCCCAGCATTTCCACCACGTCGTCCGCGGCCTGCTCGGCGAGATCCTCCATGGTGCACACCCCGCTGGCTGCCAGCCGATTCGCCAGCGCCACGGTCATGCCATCCATGTTCAGCAGATCCTCGGCCGGCTCGCCACCCCCCCCGTCCTGTGCCGCGATCGCCCGCGTCAGGAGCGCGTCGCTGGCCCGGTTGCGAAGTTCCCCGACCACGTCCTCATCGAATTCCTCGATCGACAGCAGTTCCGCCTCGTCCACATAGGCCACCTCGTCCAGGGTACTGAAGCCTTCCTGCACCAGGATCCCGGCCACCTCCTCGTCGACGTCCAGCGCCTCCATGAAGTAGGTCACCAGCTGCCGGGCCTCGGCCTCGCTCTTCTCCTCGGCCTGTTCCTCGGTCATCACGTTCAGCTCCCAGCCGGTCAGCTGCGAGGCCAGGCGGATGTTCTGCCCCCCGCGGCCGATCGCCAGCGAAAGCTTGTCCTCGGCCACCGCGATGTCCATCGACTGCTTCTCTTCGTCGACCACGATCGAGAGGACTTCCGCCGGCGACATCGCATTGATCACGAACTGGGCCGGATTCTCGTCCCATACGATGATATCGATGCGTTCGCCCGCAAGCTCGTTGGAGACCGACTGCACGCGCGAACCGCGCATGCCCACGCAGGCCCCCACCGGATCCAGCCGAGGGTCATTCGAGCGCACCGCGATCTTCGCCCGCATGCCCGGATCGCGGGCCGCCCCGAGGATGTCGATGATCTCCTGCCCCACCTCCGGGACCTCGAGCTTGAACAGCTCGATCAGGAACTCCGGCGCGGTCCGGCTGAGGATCAGTTGCGGTCCGCGAGCGTCCGGCCGGATCTCCTTGAGATAGCCGCGCAGGCGGTCATTGGTGCGTACCGTCTCGCGCGGAATCATGTGCTCGCGCGGGACCAGGGCCTCGGCGTTGTTGCCCAGGTCCACGTAGGTCCCGTTGCGGTCGGTACGCTTGACGATCCCCATCACCAGCGAACCGACCCGGTCCTCGTACTCCTCGACGACCTTCTGCCGCTCGGCATCGCGCACCTTCTGCACGATCACCTGCTTGGCGGTCTGCGCGGCGATACGCCCGAAGTCTACGGCCTCGACCGGTTCCTCGATCACCTCTCCGATCTGAATCTCCGGGTATTTCTGCTGCGCGTAGGACAGCAGCATCTGATAGTCGGGAGACTCGAACTCGGGATCCTCGTCGTCCACCACCGTCCAGCGGCGATAGGCCTCGTAATCGCCGCTTTCGCGGTCGATGCTCACACGCACATCCATGCGCCCACCGTGATACTTGCGCGTGGCCATCGCCAGGGCCGATTCCAGGGCCTCGAAGATAACGCCCTTCTCGACGCCCTTCTCGTTGGAAACGGCGTCGACGACCAGCAGGATCTCCTTGTTCATGTCATGCCTCTTCGCAGCCTCGACAGTCGCCTGTCGACATCAGGTTGTTCATGATTGCGTCCCCGGGTCTTCTTCCAGCACGCGCGCATTGTGAATCGCGGCCAGCGGCAACTCGTAGGCCGTGCCATCGACCGCCACCTCGATCATGGTGTCGTCCGCGGACAACAGCTGCCCACGGTAGTTCCGCCGCCCGTGTTCCGGCCAGGTCAGACGCACCTTGACCGCACGACCGACGTACTCGCGGAACTGATCGGGAGTAAACAGGGGACGTTCGATGCCCGGACTGGACACCTCGAGCGTGTAGTCCGCGCGGATCGGACTTTCCACATCGAGGACCGCGCTGACCTGCTCGCTGACGCGCGCACAGTCATCCACGGTCACGCCGGTCGAACGATCGATATAGATGCGCAGCATCTGCGGCTTCGAACCCGCATGGTGCTCGATACCCCAGAGCTCACAACCCTGGCCTTCGACCACGGGTCCCAGTAGCGCCTTCAGTTGTTCAACCTGCTCGGACAAATGTCTGTCGACCTCGATTCCACTGCACCGGTGCACGGAGCCCGGAAACAAAAAAAGGGCGTTGAACGCCCCTTTACACCTTCCGTCATGGAAACAGGCTGCAGCTCGAAGCCTGTCGGCGCGCGGGAGCGCGACCCCAAGAAAAAGGCCCCGCGAAGGGGCCCTTTCGAAAACTGGTAGCGGGGGCAGGATTTGAACCTGCGACCTTCGGGTTATGAGCCCGACGAGCTGCCAGACTGCTCCACCCCGCATCCGAGAAAACGTACTTTACCAAGCCGCGGGCCGGCTTGCAAGCCCCGATCGGAATCAGCGAGAACGGCGCGCCCGCTGACGCAAATGCGGGCGAAGATCATGCCGCCAGATGAACCCGGGGATCGCGAACACCGCAAACATCGACAGCCCGATCACGTAGAACTCCCAGCCCTGTGCATGAACACTGCCCGTCGCCTGATGTTCGAGACCCTTGCCGATCAGCCCCACCAGCAGGAACAGCACCAGCCATTCGAAGACCCGGGTCCAGCCTCCCTTGCTCCCGGTCGCCGGGAGGAACATCAGCGCGATGCGATCGGTCAGCCACGGCAGGTTGGCGGCCACGAAGGCAAACGCCACAAACCCCCAGACCAGGACTTCAAACGGGACCAGTTGATTCAAGACATCCTCCGGGACGGATCAGCCAGCAATGGCGTAGTGGGTAACGGACAGCAGAAGGCCCGGAAAAATTCCCAGCAACAGCACTGCCAGGCCATTGATGCTCAGCGCCGTGGCCAGCGCACCCGAAGGCTGCACCGGTTCGCTGGCCTCCTCCTTCGGTTCGTCGAAGAACATGATCTTCACCACCCGCAGGTAGTAGAACGCACCGATGATGCTGAAGATCACCGCGACCACACCCAGCCAGACCAGGCCCGCACCCACGGCCGCCTGAATCACGGCCAGCTTGGCATAGAAACCGACGGTCGGCGGAACCCCGGCCATGGAGAACAGCAGCAGAAGCATGATGAAGGCGAACCACGGGTTACGTCTGGCCAGCCCGGCGAAGTCGTCCAGGCGATCGGCCTCGTAACCCCGGCGCGACAGGAACACGATCATGCCGAACCCGCCGGCCGCGGTGAGTGCATACACGATCACGTAGAACATCGCCGAGGCGTAGCCCGAATCGGTCCCCGCGAGGATCCCCATGAACAGGAACCCGACATGCGCGATGGTCGAATACGCGAACATACGCTTGATGCTGGTCTGCGCGATCGCAATCACGTTGCCCACCGCCAGCGACAGCACGGTCAGGATGATGAGCATGCCCTGCCAGTCGGCATGCATCGGTCCCATGCCCTCGACCAGCAGCCGCATCAGGAACGCGAAGGCCGCGATCTTCGGAGCGGTCGCGATGAACAGCGTCACCGCCGTCGGCGCCCCGTCATAGACGTCGGGCACCCACATGTGGAACGGCACCGCCCCCAGCTTGAACGCGATCGCCACCACCAGGAACACCAGACCGAACACCAGCGGGACGTTCAGGGCGTCATCGGCCATCGTCAGTTCGGAGGCGATCACCGCGATATCCAGCGAGCCGGTCATGCCGTAGATCATCGACATGCCGTACAGCAGCAGGCCGGACGCCAGCGCCCCCAGCACGAAGTACTTCATCGCGGCTTCGCTGGCCCGGGTGTTGTCGCGCCAGAACGCCACCAGCGCATACGAGGACAGCGACAGCAGTTCCAGGCCCAGGTACAGGGTCAGCAGATTGTGGCCCGAGATCATGATCATCATCCCCAGGACCGCGAACAGCCCGAGGATGTAGAACTCCCCCTTGTGGATGTCGCGCGCCATCAGATACGGCCGCGAGTAGAGGAAGACGAAGAAGCTCGTAACGTACACCGCCAGTTTCAGCACGTCGCTCATCGGGTCCTTGATGAAGCTGTCGCTGAAGGTCAGCACCACTTCCGGACCGGCCAGCCACAGCGTCAGCACCGCGGCTCCCGCGAGCGTCGCCTGCACCAGGCCGTAGGTGATGTCGCGGCGCGAATCCGGCAGGAACGCATCCAGTATCAGGATGAAGCACGCCATCCCGAGGACGAACATCTCGGGAACGGCGGGCAGAAAGGCAGGAATCTCGAAATTCATGTCAGGCGTCCGTTCAGAGCTTCGAGTGCGCGATATGCGCCACGAGGTTGTCGATGGTCGCGTTCATCACTTCCAGCAGCGGTGCCGGCCACACGCCCAGCAGCAGCGTGAAAAACGCCAGCAGCCCCATCAGGAAGAATTCGCGCCGGTTCATATCGGACAGGCCGGCCACGTTCTCGTTGGCCACGGTGCCAAAGATCACGCGCTTGACCAGCCACAGGGTGTACCCCGCCGCCAGGATCAGCGTGGTCGCGGCGAGGAAGGCAATCCAGAAATCAGCCTTGAAGGCAGCCAGGATCACCATGAATTCACCCACGAAGCCCGAGGTGCCCGGCAGACCGGTATTGGCCATCGCGAACAGCACAAAGAACGCGGCGAACCATGGCATGGTGTTCACCACACCACCGTAATCCGCGATCTGCCGACTGTGCAGCCGGTCGTAAAGCACGCCCACCGCGAGGAACATCGCCGCAGAGATGAAGCCGTGCGAGATCATCTGCACCATGCCGCCGGCGATACCCAGCGACGCGCCCTGCCAGTCGCCGGTATTCGAGTAGATGTAGAACGCTAGGAAGAAGCCCAGAGTCACGAAGCCCATGTGGGCGATCGACGAGTACGCGATCAGCTTCTTCATGTCGCTCTGGATCAGTGCCACCACCCCGATGTACACCACCGCGATCAGCGACAGCACGATCATCAGCGTGTCCAGCACCGCGGACGCATCCGGCGTGATCGGCAGCGAGAAACGCAGGAAGCCGTAGCCGCCGATCTTCAGCATGATCGCCGCCAGGATCACCGACCCCCCCGTCGGCGCCTCGACGTGCGCGTCCGGCAGCCAGGTATGCACCGGGAACATCGGGATCTTGACCGCAAACGCCAGGAAGAACGCGAGGAAGATCAGTATCTGCGCGGTCATCCCGATCTGCAGGGCATGGAAGTCCTGGATCAGGAAGCTGCCGGACTGGATGTACATCCAGATCAGTGCGACCAGCATGAACACCGACCCCAGGAAGGTGTAGAGGAAGAACTTGATCGTTGCGTACACGCGGCGCGGCCCGCCCCAGATCCCGATGACAAGGAACATGGGGATCAGCATCGCCTCGAAGAACACGTAGAACAGCACCGCGTCCATCGCCGCGAACATGCCGATCATCAGTCCTTCCATGACCAGCATCGCGGCGAGGTAGTAGGCGATGCGATCCTTCACCGACTCCCATGCGGCGATGACCACGACCACCGTGATCAGCGTGGTCAGGAGGATCAGGGGCATGGAGATGCCGTCGACCCCGAGGTGATAGTTCACGTTGAACGCAGGGATCCAGGAGGCCACCTCCTGGAACTGCATCTCCGCGGTGCCGCGCTCGAACATGAACCACAGCGGCAGGCTTGCCACGAAAGTGGCCACGGCCACGCTGAGGCCCAGGCGCCGGGCCACCACCGGCGCGTCGCGCCCGGCGGCAAGCGTCAGGAAGCCACCGAGGATCGGCAGCCAGATCAACAGACTCAGAATGGGCCAGTCAGCAAACATGGTCGTTCCTTGAAACAGCGGTGGGCTTCGCAGCGGTCATCGTCGAAACCCCTCAGATCACGAAGGCGAACATCAGGACCAGCAGGCCGATGATCATCACGAATGCATAGTGATAGAGGAAGCCGGACTGCACATGGCGCACCCGGGCCGACACCCAGCCCACCGAACGCGCGGCGCCGTTGACCAGCCAGCCGTCAATGATCATCGCGTCGCCATAGCGCCACAGCCAGCGCCCGAGGCGCCGCGTGCCACCGGCGAAGAACCAGTCGTTGAAGCGGTCAAACCCGTACTTGTCCTCGAGGATGCGCACACCCGGCCGCAGACGGTCGGCGATCACCGCCGGCAGATCCGGCCGTTTGATGTAGAGGTACCAGGCGGTCGCAAGCCCGGCCATCGCGAACCAGAACGCCGGCGCCACGAGCCCGTGCAGCACGAAGCCGAACACCCCGGTGTAGCTCTCGCCCTTCTGCGCCAGTACGTCCTTCGCCTCGCTGACGAAGATCGAATCGGCAAAGAAGTCGCCAAACAACATCGGGCCGATGAAGTACCCGGCCACCACCGACGGGATCGCCAGCAGGATCAGCGGCAGCGTAACCACCCACGGGGTCTCGTGCGGATGCGGGGTACCGTGATGATGGTGATCTTCACCGTCCCCGTGATCCGGCATGTAGTGATGTGCCTGGTCGTAGCGTTCCTCCCCGTGGAACACCATGAAGAACATGCGGAAGGTGTACAGCGCGGTTACGAACACGCCGAGCAGAACCATCCAGTAGGCAAAAGTCGCCCCCGGAATCTCGGAGTACCCGACTGCTTCGATGATCGCGTCCTTGGAAAAGAACCCGGAGAAGAACGGGAACCCGATCAGCGCCAGCGACCCGATCAGCGCGGTCACGTAGGTGATCGGCATGTGCCGGCGCAGCCCGCCCATGGCGCGCATGTCCTGCAGATGGTGCATCGCAATGATCACCGAGCCGGCGGCCAGGAACAGAAGCGCCTTGAAGAACGCGTGGGTCATCAGGTGGAACACACCGGCCGCATACGCCGAGGCCCCCAGGGCGACGGTCATGTATCCGAGCTGCGACAGCGTCGAATACGCGACCACGCGCTTGATGTCGTTCTGCACCAGACCGATCAGACCCATAAAGAAGGCCGTGATCGCCCCGATCACCAGGATGAACGACAGAGCCGGCACGGAGAACTCGTACAGCGGCGACATGCGCGCCACCATGAAGATGCCCGCGGTCACCATGGTCGCCGCGTGGATCAGCGCCGAGATCGGGGTCGGGCCTTCCATGGAGTCCGGCAGCCATACGTGCAGCGGCACCTGGGCGGATTTACCCATCGCACCAATGAACAGGAAGATCAGCGCCAGATCCAGCAGACCGAAGGTCCAGCCCGGCCAGATGGTGATGGTCGCCTCGCTCATCGCCTGCCCTTCGGCGAACACCTCGGTGTAGTTGAGGCTGCCGGTGTAGAACACCAGCGCGGCGATCCCGATCAGGAATCCGAAGTCCCCGACGCGGTTGACGATGAACGCCTTCATGTTGGCGTAAATGGCCGTGGGGCGTTTGTACCAGAAGCCGATCAGCAGGTAGGAGACCAGCCCCACGGCCTCCCAGCCGAAGAACAGCTGCATGAAGTTGTTCGCCATCACCAGCATCAGCATGGAGAAGGTGAACAGCGAAATGTACGCGAAGAACCGCTGGTAGCCGGGATCGTCCTGCATATAGCCGATGGTGTAGATGTGCACCATCAGCGACACGAAGGTCACCACCAGCATCATCATGGCGGTCAGGTTGTCGACCAGGAAACCGACCTCGAACCGGATCCCGTCAGAAACCATCCAGGTGTACACCGATTCGTTGTACACCCCGACTCCGCCGAACACGTGCTGATAGAACACCACCACGGAGAGCAGGAAGGAGATGGCCACCCCGGCGATGGTCACGCTGTGCGCGCCCACCCGGCCGATCTGACGCCCGAACAGACCGGCGACGATCGCGCCCGCCAGCGGCGCCAGGACAATAAGGAGATAGATCGTATCCATGGCCCGTTATCCTTTCATTTCGTCCAGATCCTGGACGTTGATCGTCCCGCGATTACGGAACAGCAACACCAGGATGGCCAGCCCGATCGCGGCTTCCGCCGCGGCGACCGTCAGGATGAAGAACACGAAGACCTGCCCGGCCAGATCCTGCAGGAAGAACGAGAAGGCAATGAAGTTGATGTTCACTGCCAGCAGCATCAGTTCGATGCACATCAGCAGCACGATCACGTTCTTTCGGTTCAGGAAGATCCCGGCCACGCTGATCGAAAACAACAGCGCGGCCAGCACCAGGTAGTGCTCTAGCGTAATCATTGTCTGGCCCTGAATTCCTTTGGGGGACGGACAAGCCCGCCCCGCGGTGGTTAGGCACCGGCACGCGCCGGCGTCATTCCTGGTTCGGGTCGTCGTCGCGTTCCGCCCCGCGGCTGTCACGCGCCTTGTCTTCGGACTTCATCGACACCATGCGGACGCGTCCCTCGCGCGAGACCTCGATCTGGCGCGCCGGGTCGATCCGCTTGTTGTCCGGCCGCCGGCGCATGGTCAGGGAGATCGCCGCGATGATCGCCACCAGCAGGATCACGGCGGCAATCTCGAACGGGTACACGTATTCGGTGTACAGAACCGCCCCCAGCGCCTCGGTGTTGGCGTACTCGGGGCCAGCCCGTTCCGGTGCATCCATGGTGATGTAACGCGTGATCACCAGCACCAGCACGGTCGCCATCGCGGCAGCGACCACCAGGCCAACCGGGAGGTATTCACTGAAGCCCTCCCGCAGCCGGGCGATGTTGATGTCCAGCATCATCACCACGAACAGGAACAGCACCATGACTGCGCCGACATAGACCAGCACGAGTACAAGTCCGAGGAACTCGGCCTCCGCCATCAACCACAGCGCCGCAGCCGAGACAAAGCACACCACCAGAAACAGCGCGGCATGCACCGGATTGCGCACGCTGATCATCGCCAGCGCGGCACCCAGCAGGATGGCGCCAAAAAGATAGAACAGAAAGAGCTCGAAGGTCATCGTTGCGTCCCTGATTACCGGTACGGGGCGTCGATCGCACGGGCCTCGGCGATCTCCTTCTCGAAGCGATCACCGATCGCCAGGAGTTTGTCCTTGGTCATGATCTGCTCGCCCCGATTCTCGAAGTGGTATTCGAAGATGTGCGTCTCGACGATGGAATCCACCGGGCAGGCCTCTTCGCAGAACCCGCAGAAGATGCACTTGAACAGGTCGATGTCATACCGCGACGTCCGCCGCGTACCGTCCTCGCGCTCTTCCGAATGAATCGTGATCGCCAGCGCCGGGCACACCGCTTCGCACAGCTTGCAGGCGATGCAGCGCTCCTCGCCGTTGGGATAACGGCGCAGCGCGTGCAACCCGCGGAAACGCGGCGACATCGGGGTCTTCTCGTCCGGGTACTGCACGGTGAACTTGCGGCGGAACAGGTACCGGCCGGTCAGCCGCAAGCCCAGCAGCAGTTCGAAGAACAGGAAGCTCTTGAAGAAATGACGCACGGATTTCATGGCGAACTCCTTACGCGAACCACGGGCCGACGTCGAACGCGACGAACACGCCCAGCACGAACAGCCATACGATGGTGACCGGGATCAGCACCTTCCAGCCCAGCCGCATGATCTGGTCATAGCGATAGCGCGGGAAGGTGGCACGGAACCACAGGAAGATGAACAGGAACAGCGCGGTCTTGATCAGGAACCAGTGCAGGCCGTCACCCAGCAGGGTACCGATCACCGGCCAGTCGAACATCGCCGCCGGCAGGATGCCCTGGAACGGGGACAGCCAGCCGCCGAGGAACAGCACCGCGGTCAGCGCCGAGATCAGGATCATGTTGGCGTATTCGGCGAGGAAGAACACCGCGAAAGCCATCCCGGAGTATTCCACGTGGAAGCCGGCCACGATCTCGGATTCCCCTTCGGCCACGTCGAAAGGCGCCCGGTTGGTCTCGGCAACCCCGGAAATGAAATACACGAAGAACAACGGCAGCAGCGGCAGCAGGAACCAGTGGTAGACGCTGCCCGACTGGGCCTGGACGATGTCGCCGACGTTCATGGAACCCGCGGCCATCAGTACGCCCACCAGGGCGAAGCCCATCGCGATCTCGTACGAAACCAGCTGCGCCGCCGATCGCAGCGAGCCCATCAGGGCGTATTTCGAGTTGGATGCCCATCCCGCAATGATGATCCCGTAGGCGCCCAGCGACGTCAGCGCCAGGAGATAGAGAAGACCCGCATTCACGTCCGCCAGCGCACCGCCCTCGAAGAACGGAATCACGGCCCAGGCCGCCAGCGCCGGTGCGATCGTCAGCACCGGTGCGCTGAAGAACAGGAACCGGTTGGCATTCGACGGGACGATCACCTCCTTCATGAGGAGCTTCAGCGCGTCCGCGATCGGCTGCAGCCATCCGCGCGGTCCCACGCGATTGGGCCCGACGCGCACCTGGATATAGCCGATGATCTTGCGCTCGGCGAAGGTCAGATAGGCGACACCCAGCATCAACGGGATGATGATCAGCTGGATGCCGATCAGGATCTGCATCACCGTTGGCAGTGAATGGAACAGGTTGAGAATCCAGTCGAACATGGTTCAGTCCCTTGTCAGGCGCGTGCGAGCGTGACCGGCTCGCCCGGGGCACCAAGCGGGGCCGCGTCACCACCGGTGAGGGTGATGGCCAGGCCCGGCGGTACGGAATCGTCAAGCACAAGCGTCAGTTCGGCCTCGGCCCGTCCCTGCTGCACGCGAACCCGGCTGCCGTCGGGGATCCCGCCGGCCGAGTCGGGGTGCACCTGCACCGCGTTCGCCAGCTGCCCCTCGGGGCTGCGCTGCAGCGGTTCGGCCCGACGCACGAGCGGATCGGTGGCGTACAGCGAACGCGAGGCGACGCGCCGCAACCCTTGTTTGCCCGAGTCTGCGATTTCCGGTTCCTCAACGTGCACACGGTTCAGGTTGACCGTGTTGTCGAAGCTGACATCCGCGAGGAGGCCCTTCAGCTCGTCGCGCACTGCGGGCGAATCGAGGTAATCGAAGCCCTTCTGCGCGAACAGGTTGCCCAGCACGCGCCAGACCTTCCATCCCGGACGAGCCTCGCCCGGGGCGCGGCTCGCCGCGCGGAAGCTCTGCCAGCGTCCTTCGGCGTTCACGAAGGTCCCGGAGGATTCGAAGCTGGTCGCGACCGGCAGCAGAACGTCGGCCGATGCCTGCAATTCGGCGTCGGCAAACGCGGTCAGTGCGACCACGAATCCCGCGTCGCGCACTGCCTGCTGGAAAGCGACCGGATCATGTCCGTCGCGGCCGGGCTCGAGTCCGGCAACGACGAACGCGTCGCGGCCTTCGTTCAGCATCTCCGGCGCCGGGCGTCCGCTGGTCTCGAGCGCCTGACCGGCCACGCCGCGATGCGGCAGCACCCCGGCCAGCCAGGCACCGGCCGCATTCGCGCCCTCGGGCATGTACCCGAGACGGGCCCCGGTATGGCGGGCGATCCAGCCGGCCAGGGCCCGCAGGGTCGCAAACGCCGGGCTGGCCATGGCGTCCGCACCCAGCAGCACGTGGCCCTGTTCCCCGTCCAGCAGCGAGCGTGCGGCCCGCTCGAACGCTTCGCGGGTGTCCGGATCGTCGCTTTGGGCGGCCTTGACGATCTTTTCCAGGCGGGGCGGCAGCCCCTCGCCGGCCGCCGCGATACGCCCGGCAATCCCGGCCAGGGCCATGACCTGGTCGTGCTCGTTGCCGACCAGCTGGGCCGCCACCGGGTAGGTCAGGTCCAGCAGCTGGTTATGCACCAGGGTAACCCTGGCGTCGTGGTTGAGAGCCGCCTTGCGCAGGCGATGCGCCAGCAGCGGCTGCTCGCGCCGCGGATTGGTGCCGACCAGCAGGATCGCATCGGCGCGGTCCAGATCGGCGATCGGGCTGCCCAGCCAGGGGAACAGGGGCGCGGCGTCGTCGTCGCGGAAATCCTGCTGGCTCATGCGATGGTCGATGTCGCGCACGCCCAGCCCGCGAAGCAGTTTCTGGCCGAGGTAGTGTTCCTCCAGCGACAGCGACGGAGAAAACAGCCCGCCGATCCGCTCGGGGGCCACCTTGCGCAGGCCTTCCACCGCATGCTGCAGGGCGGTCTCCCAGTCCACGTCCTGCCACTGCCCGTCGCGCTTGATCCGCGGAGTGGTCACGCGGTCCTCGGCATACAGCCCCGCGTAGGAGAAACGGTCCCGGTCCGAGATCCAGGTCTCGTTGACCGCTTCGTTGTCGCGCGGGACCACCCGCATCACGCGCCCGTCATAGGTATGGGCGGCAATATTGGAACCCACCGCGTCGTGCGGGGCAATACTGGGGGCCTGGGCGTATTCCCAGGCACGTGCGCCGTAGCGCGACGGCTTGGCGGTGAGCGCGCCCACCGGACACAGATCGATCACGTTCCCGGAGAGCTCGTGCGCGACGGTCTTCTCGACATAGGTCCCGATCCGCATGTCTTCGCCGCGCCCGGTCGCACCCAGTTCGCGCACGCCCGCGATCTCCTCGCCAAAGCGCACGCAGCGGGTGCAGTGAATGCAGCGGGTCATCTCGGTTTCGATCAGCGGACCGATATCCTTGTCGTGCACGACCCGCTTGGCTTCGGTGTATTGCGAAACGGACTCGCCATACCCCATCGCCACGTCCTGCAGTTCACACTCGCCGCCCTGATCACAAATCGGACAATCCAGCGGGTGATTGATCAGCAGAAATTCCATCGTGCCCTTCTGCGCGGAAATCGCGAGGGGCGACTGAGTGTACACCTTCATGCCGTCCATCACCGGCGTGGCACAGGCCGGCAGCGGCTTGGGCGCTCGCTCGACCTCCACCAGGCACATCCGGCAATTGGCGGCCACGGACAGTTTCTTGTGATAGCAGAAGCGCGGAATCCGGATATCGGCCTCGTCCGCAACCTCGATGAGCATGGTGCCCTTGGGCGCCTGCAAGGTCTGCCCGTCGATCTCGACGGTGACCAGATCCTGTGGCTGATCCTGACTCATGTTCGATTCCTGCTGCGTGTGCGCGACGGGGCGATCAGGCGGCGCTGGCCACCGGGCTCCGACCGTGCTGGATGTAGTGTTCGAATTCGTGACGGAAATGCTTCACGAAACTGCGCACCGGCATCGCGGCGGCATCCCCCAGGGCGCAAATGGTGTGCCCCTCGATCTTGCTCGCGACGTCGTCCAGGCGTTCCAGGTCCTCGGGACGACCCTTTCCTTCCACGATGCGGGTCAGCATGCGGTACAACCACCCGGTGCCCTCGCGGCACGGCGTGCATTGGCCGCAGGATTCCGAATAATAGAAGCGCGAGATCGTCTGCAGCGCCTTCACCATGTCGGTGGTCTCGTCCATCACGATCACCGCGCCGGAGCCGAGCATGGATCCGGCCTGGGTAATGGAGTCGTAATCCATGTTGGTCTGCAGCATCGTGTCGCCCGGCACCACCGGCACGGACGAACCGCCCGGGATCACCGCCTTGAGCTGGCGGCCGTTGAGCACGCCACCGGCCATCTCCAGCAGTTCCCGAAACGGCATGCCCAGGGGCACTTCGAAGTTGCCGGGTTTATTGACGTGTCCGGACACCGAGAACAGTTTCTCGCCGCCCGATTTGGGCACGCCCAGGTCCGCGAACCACTGGCCGCCATTACGGATGATCGACGGGATGGAGGCGAGCGACTCGGTGTTGTTGACCGTCGTCGGCTTCCCGTAGACCCCGAAATTCGCGGGGAATGGCGGCTTGAAGCGCGGCTGCCCCTTCTTGCCCTCCAGCGACTCCAGCAACGCGGTTTCCTCGCCGCAGATATAGGCGCCCGCGCCCAGCGTCGGATACAGATCGAAGTCCACGCCCGAGCCAAGGATGTCACGCCCGAGGTAGCCGGCCTCGTAGGCCTCCTTCAGGGCGGCCTCGAAGCGCGTATTGACCTCGTCCATGAACTCGCCGCGCATGTAGTTGTATCCCACCGTTGCGCCGATCGCGTAACCCGCGATCGCCATCCCCTCGATCAGCGCATGGGGGTTGTACATCAGGATCTCGCGATCCTTGCAGGTACCGGGCTCCGATTCGTCGGAGTTGCAGACGATGTATTTCTGCCCCGGGGAATTGCGCGGCATGAACGACCATTTCATCCCGGTCGGGAACCCCGCGCCTCCGCGGCCGCGGAGGTTGGAGGTCTTGACCTCCTCGATCACGTCTTCCGCGGCCATCTTGCCGCCGAACACCTTTTCCAGCGCCTGGTATCCGCCGACGCTACGATAGGTCTCGAGCGACGACGGGTCATCCAGGTAGCGGGTCGCGAAACAGATCTGGTTGGCCATCGTTTCAGGACTCCAGGCCGTCGAGAATCTCGTCCACGCGCTCCGGCGTCAGATTCTCGTAATAGACGTGGTTCACCTGCATCATCGGCGCCCCGCAACAGGCGGCGAGGCATTCTTCTTCCTTCTTCAGGTAGAACTTCCCGTCGGGCGTGGTTTCGCCCAGGGTGATGCCGAGCCGGTTTTCCAGATGCTCGATAATCCCGGCCGAGCCGCGCAGACTGCAGGAGATGTTGTTGCACACCGCGATGGTGTGCTTGCCCACCGGCTCGAGCTCGAACATCGAGTAGAACGAACCCACTTCGTAGACGGCGATCGCCGGGAGCCCCAGGTAGTCGGCAACCGCGTCCATCTTCGCGGTGGAAACGTAGCCGTCCTCGTGCTGGACCACCCGCAGTGCGGCGAGTACCGCCGAGCGCTTCTGGTCCTCCGGATAGCGGGCCAGCCAGTGATCGATCTCCTCGCGCTCGTGGTCGCTCAGGTCGACCTTGTGCTCGGCCGGCTTGTGAAAGGCAACGGGTTTGGGTTCGGCAGCCATCAGCGATCAATCTCCCCGAAGACGATATCCTGGGTTCCGATAATGGCCACGACGTCGGCCAGCATGTGGCCCCGCGCCATCTCGTCCAGGGCGGAAAGGTGGACAAAGCCCGGCGGGCGCACCTTGAGGCGATACGGTTTGTTGGCGCCATCCGACACCAGATAGCAGCCGAACTCGCCCTTGGGATGCTCGATGCCGGCGTAAGCTTCGCCCTCCGGCAGGCACATCCCTTCGGTAAACAGCTTGAAGTGATGGATCAGCGATTCCATGTCCGCCTTCATCTCTTCGCGCTTCGGCGGCGTGATCTTGTGATCCTCCAGCAGCACCGGGCCGGGATTCCTGCGCAGCCAGTCGACGCACTGCCGAATGATGCGGTTGGACTGGCGCATTTCTTCCATGCGCACCAGGTAACGGTCGTAGCAGTCCCCATTGACCCCGACCGGGATGTCGAAATCCAGCTGATCGTAGACCTCGTAGGGCTGCTTCTTGCGCAGGTCCCATTCCACCCCGGATCCGCGCAGCATCGGGCCGGTGAAACCGAGCTGTTTCGCCCGGTCGGCATCCACCACCCCGATACCGACCGTCCGCTGTTTCCAGATACGGTTGTCGGTCAGCAGGGTCTCGTATTCGTCCACGCACCCCGGGAACCGCTCGGTGAACGACTCGATGAAGTCCAGCAGCGAGCCCTGGCGATTGGCATTAAGCTCGTCGACCGTTTCCTGCGACTTCCAGGCCGAGGGCTGGTATTTCGGCATGGTGCCGGGCAGGTCGCGGGCGACCCCTCCGGGCCGGTAGTAGGTGGCGTGCATGCGCGCGCCGGAGACCGCCTCGTAGCAGTCCATCAGGTCCTCGCGCTCGCGGAACGCGTACAGGAACACCGTCATCGCGCCGATGTCCAGAGCGTGCGCGCCCAGCCACATCAGGTGATTCAGGATTCGGGTGATCTCGTCGAACATCACCCGGATGTACTGCGCCCGCAGCGGCGCTTCGATACCAAGCAGACGCTCCATGGCGAGCACGTAACCGTGCTCGTTGCACATCATGGACACGTAGTCCAGACGATCCATGTAGCCGATCGACTGGTTATATGGCTTGCTCTCGGCAAGTTTCTCGGTCCCCCGATGCAGCAGGCCGATATGCGGATCGGCGCGCTGCACCACCTCGCCGTCCATCTCCAGGACCAGCCGCAGCACGCCGTGTGCAGACGGATGCTGGGGACCGAAATTCAGGGTGAAATTGCGAATCTCAGGCATGATCGGCTCCTTCCGCCGGCGCGTCGCCATCGGTGTAGCGATGGTCGTCGCGGATCACCTTCGGCACCAGCACGCGCGGCTCGATGGTCACCGGCTGGTACACCACGCGCGCCTGCTCGGTGTCGTAGCGCATCTCCACGTGGCCGATCAGCGGGAAGTCCTTGCGGAACGGATGGCCGACAAAACCGTAGTCGGTCAGGATGCGACGCAGGTCCGGATGCCCCGAGAACAGGATCCCGAACAGATCGAAGGCCTCGCGCTCGAACCAGTTGGCCGACGCCCAGACATCCACCAGCGACTCCAGCTCCGGGAATTCATCATCCGGCAGCCAGGCACGCATGCGCAGGCGACGATTGTTCTGCACCGACAGCAGATGGACCACCACGGCGAAGCGCGGACCGTCCCAGCACGATTCGCCGGGCGCATCATCGAACGTGAACCGGCCCGAGGTGGCGGACTGGACGCCACGACTGAAACCCTCACTGGAGGCGTCATCGGTGGCCCACTCGGTCTGTCCGTACTCGAGATAGTCCACCCCGCACAGGTCGATCAGGATTTCGAATCCGAAATCCTCCTCGTCGCGCAGGGTCTCGGCGATCTCGCGCCAGGCGTCCGCCGGTACTTCAATGGTTGCCTCGCCGTTGACCACCCGCACTCCGTCCAGGCGTTCGCCCAGCTTCGCGCGCAGTACGTCAATCCAGGTCTGTTGTTCAGCCATCTGCCACCCCGGGTCGCTCAGCGCGCGATCGTGTTCGTGCGCCGGATCTTGTTCTGAAGCTGAATGATGCCGTAAAGGAGTGCCTCGGCCGTCGGCGGACAGCCCGGCACGTAGATATCCACCGGCACGATGCGGTCGCACCCCCGAACCACGGCATACGAATAGTGGTAGTAGCCACCGCCGTTGGCACAGGAGCCCATGGAGATCACCCAGCGCGGTTCGGACATCTGGTCGTACACCTTGCGCAGCGCCGGTGCCATCTTGTTGACCAGCGTACCTGCCACGATCATCACGTCGGACTGGCGCGGACTCGGGCGGAATACCACTCCGAACCGGTCCATGTCGTAGCGCGCGGCACCCGTGTGCATCATCTCCACCGCACAGCAGGCCAGACCGAAGGTCATCGGCCACAGGGAGCCGGTGCGGGCCCAGTTGATGAGCTTGTCAGCCGAGGTGGTGACGTAGCCCTTTTCCAGAACGCCTTCTATTCCCATTCCAGCGCCCCCTTCTTCCATTCGTAGACAAAGCCGACTACCAGAATCAGCAGAAACAGCGCCATCGCAAGAAGCCCGAACAGGCCTACGGCATCGAGGGAGACGGCCCAGGGAAACAGAAAGGCGATCTCGAGATCGAAGATGATGAAAAGGATGGCGACCAGATAGAACCGAACGTCGAACTTGAGGCGCGAATCCTCGAACGCCTCGAAGCCGCATTCATACGGCGAATCCTTGGCGGCATCCGCCTTGCGGGGCCCCACGGCCATGCCGATCACCAGCGGCACGATACCGATCACGATGCCTACTGCAATGAACAGCAGGATGGGCAGATATCCTTCCAGCATGTCTCTCTCCCGTACGCCGCCTCGGGCGGGCAGGTCCACGGGTCGGCCGAACAGGAGGGCCGGACCATGGGCGGTTCAGCGTTGCTGGGTGAATGCGCCGGGGCCGCGGCCCTCGGGCGATCGGGCCGGTGCGCTCACCGGTGAGGCAGTCTAGGTGAAGCCGGAAAACGGTGTCAAGCTCACATAAAACGCCAAGTTATTGTTTATAAAGGCTTTACAATAAAAAGGTTCCGCCCGGACCTCCGGACGGAACCTTCCCTGAAAAATGGTGCAGATGGTGGGACTCGAACCCACACGGCTTGCGCCACTACCCCCTCAAGATAGCGTGTCTACCAATTCCACCACATCTGCGTATTCCTGACTGAAGCCCTATTGTGGCACGTCCTGCGGCCGCGAGGGCGGATCCGCCGGCTCGTCGGCAGGGGAATCGTCCGGCGCCATGCCCGGAACATCCCCGATCGGGATATCGTCCTCGACCGCCTCTGCGGGCGTCGGTTCATCCATCAGGCTGCGCGCCTCGGGTTCCGACGCAGCAATATAGGCCAGCGCCAGCCCGTTGATGAAAAACACCGCGGCCAGAAAGGCCGTGGCGCGGCTCAGGAAGTTGGCCGACCCCTGGGCACCGAACACGGTGGCCGAAGCCCCGCTGCCAAATGCAGCCCCGGCATCCGCGCCCTTGCCGTGCTGCATCAGCACCAGCGCGATGATGGAGATCGACACCACCACCTGAACAACCAGGAGGATCCCGTAGATCATTCGCCCGCCCCGGTCGCGGCCCGCGCAATCCCGGCGAAATTCGCGGCATCCAGCGAGGCTCCGCCCACCAGGCCGCCATCGATGTCATCGTGCGCCAGCAGCCCCGCGGCGTTGTCGGCCTTCATCGAACCGCCATACAGGATGCGCAGGTCGGCAGCCACGCGCGGATCGCGGCCGGCGACCCGGTTACGGATGAAGGCATGCACCTCGGCCGCCTGCTCCGGGGTGGCCGTCAGGCCGGTGCCGATCGCCCAGACCGGCTCGTAGGCGATCACGGCGCGGTCCAGCGATTCGACTCCGGCGGCATCCAGCACGGCATCGAGCTGCTCGCCCACCACCGCTTCGGTGCGGCCGGCTTCGCGCTCTTCCTTCTGCTCGCCCACGCACAGGATCGGGGTCACGCCGGCGGCCAGGGCCGCCTGATACTTGGCCGCCACCCAGGCGCTGTCCTCGGCCTGGCGGTCGCGGCGCTCGGAGTGCCCCACGATCACGTAACGGCAGCCCACATCCTTGAGCATGGCCGCGGCGACCTCGCCGGTGTAAGCGCCGGAAGCCTGATCGGAGCAGTCCTGCCCCCCGACCTCAATGGGGCTGTCGGCCAGGGCCTCGACCACTTCGGGCAGATAGACCGCAGGCGGGCACACGGCCAGCTCGACGCCGGCCAGCCCGTCCAGCTCCGACTGGAGCGCGGACAGAAGCTCGCGATTGGCGTCGCGGGAGCCGTTCATTTTCCAGTTTCCGGCGACCAGCGGCTTGCGCATGCGGTGGTTCCTCCTGCGATGGCCAGGGTTCCATGATTGAGCGGCGGGATGTTACCGGCGCGTTCCCGGCAAATCAACCGACCACCCGGGCGCCGCGTCACGCGCACCGGGTGGCGGGAGTCAGGCGACCGCGCGGATCGCGTCCGCAATGCGTTCCGCGGCAGCCTGCGTGGCGCCTGCGTCTTCCGCCTCGACCATCACGCGGATCAGGGGTTCCGTGCCCGACGGTCGCAACAGCACCCGGCCGCGGCGACCCAGCTCGGATTCCACTTCGGCCACGGCGGCGCGGACCGGCGGCGCATCCAGACGCTCGTCTGCTCCCTCGTCCAGGCGCACGTTGACAAGGGCCTGCGGGAACTGCGGGATGGCCGCGGCCAGTTCGGCCAGGGACCGGCCGCTGCGCTGCATCAGGTGCGCGATCTGCAGTCCGGCCACGGTGCCGTCACCGGTGGTGGTGTGATCCAGACAGATGATATGCCCGGAACTCTCACCGCCCAGCAACCAGCCGTAGCGCCGCAGTTCCTCGAGGACATAGCGGTCCCCCACCCGCGCGCGCACGAACGGCACTCCGACCTCCGCCAGCGCGTTTTCCAGGCCGAGATTGGTCATCTGGGTGCCGACCACGCCACCGCCCAGCGTACCCAGGCGCAGGCGTTCCAGGGCGAGGATCCCGAGGATGCGATCACCGTCCACGATCTGGCCGCCAGCGTCCACCAGGATCACGCGGTCACCATCCCCGTCCAGAGCGATGCCCAGATCGGATCCCGTCGCGCGTACACGTTCCGCGAGGCGGTCGGGGTGCAATGCCCCCACACCCTCGTTGATGTTGTAGCCATCGGGCATGGCGCCGGTCAGCTCGACCTCCGCCCCCAGCTCCTCGAAGACATGCGGCGCGACGTTGTAGGTCGCCCCGTGGGCACAGTCGAGGACGATGCGCATGCCGCGCAATTCAGACCGCGCGGGTATGGCGCTCTTGCAGAATTCGACATAGCGCCCGGCAGCGTCGGAGATGCGTACCGCCTTGCCCAGGCGCCGCCCGTCGATGGCCTGCGCGGGTTCGTCGAGGCGCGCCTCGATCGCGGCCTCCACCGCGTCCGGCAGCTTGTCGCCTTCCGGGGTGAAGAACTTGAAGCCGTTATCGTTGAAAGGGTTGTGCGAGGCACTGATCACCACGCCCGCCGTCGCGCGGAAGGTCCGGGTCAGGTAGGCGATGGCCGGTGTTGGCATGGGCCCCAGCAGGGCCACGTCAAGCCCGGCGGCCGACAGACCCGCCTCCAGCGCCGACTCGAACATATAGCCCGAAACCCGGGTGTCCTTGCCCACCAGCACCGGCCCCTGGGCATGGCCGTTTTCGCCGAGGATCTCGCCCACGGCGTAGCCCAGGCGCAGGGCAAACTCCGGCGTCATCGGCCATTCGCCGGTTCGCCCGCGGATGCCGTCGGTCCCGAAATAACGTCCCATGCGGTTCCTCCCTATGACATGACCCCGCCAGCACTGCGGGGATCCAGCACGGAGTATATCGCGAGGGCGTCCGCCGTGGCCGCGACGTCGTGCACACGCAGGATCCGCGCCCCCTGCTGCGCGGCGAGCAACGCGGCGGCCACGCTCCCGCTGCCACGCTCCGCCACCGGCCGCTGCCCCAGCAGGGCCCCGATCATCGACTTGCGCGAGACCCCGACCAGCACTGGCCGACCATCACCGACCAGGTCCGGGAGATGGCGGAACAGTTCCAGATTGTGCTCCAGCGTCTTGCCGAAACCGAAACCCGGATCCACCACCAGCCGATCCGGCGGCACCCCCGCGGCCTGCAGTGCACTGCAGCGTGCGTCGAGGAACGCCCGGACCTCGGCGGTCACGTCGCCGTAATGCGGGGCGTGCTGCATGGACTGCGGCTCGCCCTGCATGTGCATCACGCACAGGGCCACGCCGTGCTCCCGGGCGGCCGCCACCGCCTCCTCCTCGGCGCCCGGCCGACGGAAGGCATTCACGTCGTTGAGCATGGCCGCGCCAGCCCGCACCGCGTCGCGCATGATCTCCGGCTTCATGGTATCGACCGAGACCGGCAAGGAAACCTCCGCCGCCAGCGCCTCCAGCACCGGCAGGACACGTCGACGTTCTTCCGCGAGCGACACCGGTTCGGCCCCCGGGCGGGTAGATTCCCCGCCCACGTCGATCAGATCCGCGCCCTCGTCCTGCATCTGCCGCGCACGGGCCACGGCCCGATCCACGCGGTCATGTGCGCCACCGTCCGAGAAGGAATCCGGCGTCACGTTGAGGATACCCATCACCCGCGGGCGATCGAAGGCCAGCGGACCGGCCGGGCCATACAGCAGTGTGGGTGCCGTTGGAACCGTCATCAGTCCTCCCATGAAAGCGAAACACGGCAACAGAAAAGGCCGCCGCGACAGAGCCACGGCGGCCATGATGATGCGCGGGCAGCCCCCCGGAGTGCGGCGGAGCCGAACGTCGATCAGGACTGCGGCGCGGGCCCGCCGACCACCCCGCGGTCGCTGTCGCTGTCGCTGTCGCGAGAATCGTCAGAGCCGTCCCCGGCCTCGCCTTCACCGGCCGGAGTGCCGGCATCGTCGCCGCCGGAGGAACCATCGTTCCAGTCGGCGGGTTCACGCGGCTCGCGACCGGCCATGATGTCCCCGATCTGCTTGTCGTCGATGGTCTCGTACTTCATCAGCGCGCCCGCCATCGCGTGCAGCTTGTCGAGATTGTCTACCAGGATCTGACGCGCATGGTTGTAATGGGTATCGATAATCTTGCGCACTTCCTCGTCGATCGCATTGGCGGTGTCGTCCGACATCTGCTTCGGCTTGCCCATCGACGGTCCGAGGAAGGACTGCTGTTCGTCTTCGCCATAGTCCAGCGGTCCCAGCTTCTCCGACAGGCCCCACTTGGTCACCATGTTGCGCGCGATCTGCGAGGCCTTCTCAATGTCGTTGGATGCCCCCGTGGTCACCGATTTCTCGCCGAAGATGATCTCCTCGGCCAGGCGCCCGCCGAACAGGCTGGCGATCTGGCTCTCCAGCTTGGTCCGGGAGTGACTGTAACGATCCTCCTCCGGCAGGAACATGGTGACACCCAGTGCCCGGCCGCGCGGAATGATGCTGACCTTGTACACCGGGTCGTGCTCGGGGACCGTCAGCCCCACGATCGCGTGCCCGGCCTCGTGATAGGCGGTCAGCTTCTTCTCGTCCTCGGACATCACCATGGAGCGGCGCTCGGCGCCCATCATGATCTTGTCCTTGGCGCGCTCGAAGTCGCTCATGTCCACCAGGCGCTTGCCGGCGCGGGCAGCGAACAGCGCCGCCTCGTTGACCAGGTTGGCCAGGTCCGCACCGGAGAAGCCCGGCGTGCCGCGCGCGATCTTGTGCGGGTTCACGTCTTCCGCGATCGGCGTCTTCTTCATGTGCACGTTGAGGATCTGCTCGCGACCGCGCACGTCCGGCGGCGGCACCACGACCTGACGGTCGAAGCGGCCCGGACGCAGCAGCGCCTGGTCCAGCACGTCGGGACGGTTGGTCGCGGCGATCACGATCACGCCCTCGGTGCCCTCGAAGCCATCCATCTCGACCAGCAGCTGGTTGAGGGTCTGCTCGCGCTCGTCGTGACCGCCACCGCCCATGCCGCCGCCGCGCTGACGCCCGACGGCGTCCAGCTCGTCGATAAAGATGATGCACGGGGCGTTTTTCTTGGCCTCGGCGAACATGTCGCGCACGCGCGAGGCGCCCACGCCCACGAACATCTCGACGAAGTCGGAGCCCGAGATGCTGTAGAACGGCACCTTGGCCTCTCCGGCGATCGCCTTGGCCAGCAGGGTCTTCCCGGTACCCGGGGAGCCGACCATCAGCACGCCGCGCGGGATCTGGCCGCCGAGCTTCTGGAACTTGCCCGGGTCCTTGAGGAAGTCGACCAGCTCCACGACCTCGTCCTTGGCCTCGTCGCAGCCGGCCACGTCGGCGAAGGTAACCTTCACCTGATCCTCCGACATCAGCTTGGCCTTGGACTTGCCGAAGGACATCGCGCCCTTGCCGCCAGCACCACCGCCCTGCATCTGCCGCATGAAGTAGATCCACACGGCGATCAGCAGCAGGATCGGGAACCAGCTGATGAGGATACTCATCAACAGGCCGCGCTCGGCCTCCTCCTCGGCGTTGATCTCCACGTTGTGGTTGAGGAGATCGCCGATCAGCCCCGAATCGTTCGGGTTGACGGTGGAGAAGCGCTCTCCGTCGGCCATCTGCCCGGAGATCTTGTCACCTTCGATGGTGACGCTGTCCACGCGACCGCTCTGCACCTGCTGGATGAACTCCGAGTAGGTGATGCTGCGCGTCGCCTGCTGCTCGGGATCGGGCGCGAAATTGTTGAAGATGGACATCAGGACGACGGCAATCACCGCCCAGATGATCAGATTCTTTACCAGGCCATTCAAAACGACACCTCAAAAGCTGTGCTGGGCCGAACGCGTATGCGTGGATACTAATGGATCGTTACACATCCCGTGGGTTCCGCGCCAATACGTACACTTCGCGTGAGCGGGGCCGCGACGCCTTCGGCTTGCGCACCTTCACCTGTGCGAAACACCGGCGCAGCTCCGCAAGGTAGGCATCCGAGCCTTCCCCCTGGAACAGCTTGACCAGAAACGCGCCATTCGGTTTCAGGACGCGCAGCGCCAGATCCAGCGCCAGCTCGCACAGATGGATCGAACGCGGCTGGTCAACGGCATCCGTACCGGTAAGGTTGGGGGCCATGTCGGAAAGCACAAGATCCGCACCCTCGCCGCCCAGGGTCTCGAGGATGCGGTCCAGCACTTCGTCCTCGCGGAAATCCCCGGTCACGACCTCCGCGCCGGGGACCGGGTCCATCGGCAGGATGTCGGAGGCGACCAGCACGCCCTTGCGCCCGACGCGCCCGGCCGCGTACTGGGTCCACCCTCCGGGGGCCGCCCCCAGATCCACCACGCGCATGCCGGGCCGCAGGAGGCGGTCGCGCTGGTCCAGCTCTTCCAGCTTGTAGACCGCACGCCCACGATACCCTTCCTGCTGCGCGCGCTGCACGTACGGGTCATCGAAATGCTCCTTCAGCCAGCGCTGACTGGAGCGCTTGCGCTTAGGCATCGCCCGCCCCCCGGTTTCGTGCCGGCGGCGGCGTGCTACACTCGTACCGTTTCAAAATGAAGCAAGCCTCCCGTGAATCTGACTGACGCGCAACGCCGCCATCTGCGCAGCCTCGCCCACCCGCGCAAGCCCGTCGTGACCCTTGGTCGCCACGGCCTGTCCGAGGCAGTGCTGGCCGAACTGGAACAGGCGCTGGCCCATCACGAACTGGTCAAGGTGAAGGTCGGGATCGGCGACCGTGACGCCCGCGCCGAGGTCATCCACGACATGTGCGAGCGCACCGGCGCGGAGCTGGTTCAGCGCATCGGCCACGTGGCCACGCTGTTCCGGCGCAACCCGGAGGCGCCGAAGGTCAGCCTCGAGCCCGTCAGTTGACGTAACGCACCTCGAGGATCTCGTATTCCGTCTCGCCGCCGGGCGCCTGAACGGTCACGATGTCGCCCTCTTCCTTGCCGATCAGCGCCCGGGCGATCGGCGAGGACACCGAAATCATGTTCTGCTTGATATCGGCCTCGTCGTCCCCGACGATCTTGTAAGTCACCTCGCGCCCGTCCTCGGTGGCCTCCAGCACCACCGTCGTGCCGAACACCACCTTGCCAGTCTGCGGCAGGGCGGTCACGTCGATGATCTCGGCATTGGACAGGGTCGCCTCCAGCTCGCGGATCCGTCCCTCGATGAAGCTCTGCTGCTCGCGCGCCGCATGGTACTCGGCATTTTCCTTGAGGTCCCCGTGCTCACGCGCCTCGGCGATCGCGTTGACCACTTTCGGCCGGTCTTCGGCCTTCAGGCGCCGCAGCTCTTCCTTCATCTTCTCGGCGCCGTTCAAGGTAAGCGGTGTCTTCTTCATGAACCCAACCCTCCTGCTCGGTTCTCCTGGTGGAGCGACTGCAAGCGGAACACCTCGCTGCCCTCCAGATGGTCCAGTGCCTGGACCGTGGCCCGGGCCCCGGCGATGGTGGTGGTATAACCCACCTTGTGCATCAGGGCCTCGCGCCGAATGGTGTAGGAATCGGCAGTCGACTGCTTGCCTTCCACCGTATTGATGATAAAGCTGACCTCGTCGTTCTTGATCATGTCGACGATGTGCGGGCGCCCCTCGGTGACCTTGTTCACGCGGGTCACGGCGATGCCCTGTTCTTCCAGCAGCCCGGCGGTGCCCCGGGTGGCCAGCACCTCGAAGCCCAGCTCGACCAGCCGCCGGGCGATCCCGGTAACCTCCGGCTTGTCGATGTCGCGCACTGACACGAAGGCCTTGCCGGTGGACGGCAGCAGAACGCCCGCACCCAGCTGGCTCTTGGCAAAGGCCTCGGCAAAACTGCGGCCCACCCCCATCACTTCGCCCGTGGACTTCATCTCCGGCCCGAGGATCGGGTCGACCCCCGGGAACTTGGCGAACGGGAAAACCGCTTCCTTGACCGAATAGTAGTCGGGGAACACCGCGCCGCCGACGCCCTGCTCGGCCAGCGAGGTTCCGGCCATGCAGCGCGCGGCGATCTTGGCCAGCGGCAGACCGACGCTCTTGGACACGTAGGGCACGGTGCGCGAGGCACGCGGATTGACCTCCAGCACGTAGATGTCGTCGCCCTTGACCGCGAACTGGGTGTTCATCAGACCGACCACGCGAAGGCCCACGGCCATCTTGCGCACCTGATCCACCATGCGCTCCTGCAGCTCCAGCGACAGCGAGAACGGTGGCAGCGAGCAGGCGGAATCTCCGGAATGGACACCGGCCTGTTCGATGTGTTCCATCACCCCGCCGATGAATACGTCCTGGCCGTCGCAGACGGCGTCGATGTCGACCTCGATCGCGTCGTCGAGGAAACGGTCCAGCAGCACCGGCGCCTCGTTGGAGACCGAGACCGCGCTTTGCATGTAGCCGCGCAGGTCCTCGCGGTCACGCACGATCTCCATCGCGCGCCCGCCCAGCACGTAGGACGGACGCACCACCAGCGGATAGCCGATCTCGTCGGCCAGCTTCTCGGCCTCTTCCTCGCTGCGCGCAGTGCGGTTGGGCGGCTGCTTGAGCCCCAGCTTGTTCAGCAGGGCCTGGAAGCGCTCGCGGTCCTCGGCCAGGTCGATCGAGTCGGGGCTGGTGCCGATGATCGGGACCCCGGCATCCTCCAGGTCGCGCGCCAGCTTCAGCGGGGTCTGCCCGCCGTACTGCACGATCACGCCGGTGGGCCGTTCGGTCTCCACGACTTCCAGCACGTCCTCCAGCGTCAGCGGCTCGAAATACAGCCGGTCGGAGGTGTCATAGTCGGTGGAAACCGTCTCCGGGTTGCAGTTGACCATGATGGTCTCGTACTGGTCCTCGCGCATGGCGAGTGCGGCATGCACGCAGCAGTAGTCGAACTCGATGCCCTGGCCGATGCGGTTGGGACCCCCGCCCAGCACCATGATCTTCTGCCGGTCGGTCGGCTCCACCTCGTTCTCCTCCTCGTAGGAGGAATACATGTATGCGGTGGTGGTGGCGAACTCGGCCGCACAGGTGTCCACCCGCTTGTACACCGGGCGCACGCCAAGACGATGACGGTGCTTGCGCACGGCCTTCTCGGTCTCGTTCAGCAGCCGGGCCAGGCGCAGGTCGGAAAACCCGCGCTGCTTCAGCCGGTACATCTCCTCGGCATCGATCTCGCCGAGGATGCGGTCGCGCACCGCCTTTTCCAGATCCACCAGCTCCTGGATCTGCGCCAGGAACCAGGGGTCGATGGCAGTCAGCTCGAAGATGTCCTGCACGCTGAAGCCATGGCGGAAGGCGTCGGCCACGTACAGCAGCTGGTCGGGCGTCGGGTTGGCCAGTGCGGTGCGCAAGCGTTCCACCACATCCTGCGCATCGAGATCGATGCGCTCGTCCAGTCCGTCCATGCCGGTCTCCATTGAGCGCAGCGCCTTCTGCAGGGACTCCTGGAAGGTCCGGCCGATGGCCATGGCCTCACCCACGGCCTTCATCTGCGTGGTCAGCTGCGCATCGGCCTGGGGGAACTTCTCGAACGTAAAGCGAGGGATCTTGGTGACCACGTAGTCAATCGACGGCTCGAACGACGCCGGGGTCAGCCCGCCGGTGATCTCGTTTTTCAGCTCGTCGAGGGTGTACCCCACCGCCAGCTTGGCGGCGACCTTGGCGATCGGGAAGCCGGTCGCCTTGGAGGCCAGCGCGGAGGAACGCGACACCCGCGGGTTCATCTCGATCACGATCATGCGCCCGTTCTCCGGGTTGATCGCGAACTGCACGTTGGAGCCGCCGGTCTCCACGCCGATCTTGCGCAGCACCGCCAGCGAGGCGTCGCGCATGATCTGGTATTCCTTGTCGGTCAGGGTCTGCGCCGGGGCCACGGTGATCGAGTCGCCGGTATGGATTCCCATCGGATCGACGTTCTCGATCGAACAGATGATGATGGCGTTGTCCGCCTGGTCGCGGACCACCTCCATCTCGAACTCTTTCCACCCCAGCGCAGACTCCTCCAGCAGCACCTGGTTCACCGGCGAGAGGTCGAGCCCGTTCTTGACGATGTACTCGAACTCCTCGCGGTTGTAGGCGATGCCGCCGCCGGAACCACCAAGCGTGAACGACGGCCGGATGATCACCGGGAAACCGATGCGCGGCTGGATCTGCTGCGCCTCTTCCCAGGAATGCGCCAGCTCCGCGGTGGGGGTGTCCAGGCCGATGTCGGCCATCGCGGCCTTGAAGTGATCGCGGTCCTCGGCCATGTCGATGGCCGCCTCGTTGGCGCCGATCATCTCCACGCCGTGCTTCTCCAGCATCCCTTCGCGCGAGAGGTCCAGCGCGCAGTTCAGCGCGGTCTGTCCGCCCATGGTCGGCAGCAGGGCATCCGGCTGCTCGGCGGCGATGATCTTCTCCACCGTCTTCCATTCGACCGGTTCGATATAGGTGGCATCCGCCATCTCCGGATCGGTCATGATGGTCGCCGGGTTGGAGTTCACCAGGATCACCCGGTAGCCCTCCTCGCGCAGGGCCTTGCAGGCCTGGGCGCCGGAGTAATCGAACTCGCAGGCCTGGCCGATCACGATCGGGCCGGCCCCGAGGATCAGGACGCTCTGGATATCGGTACGCTTGGGCATGAGGCCCTCTCGCTGGCTGTCGGGTCAGGATTCGGGTTCGGCGGACGGCACGCGGGGCGCGCCGCCGGGATTCTCAGGCGCGGGCGGCGCGCATCATCTCGACGAAATCGTCGAACGCCGCGGACACGTCATGCGGCCCCGGGCTCGCCTCCGGGTGGCCCTGCAGGCTGAACGCCGGACAGTCCGTCCGTGCGACCCCCTGCAGAGTACCGTCGAACAGCGAACGGTGGGTCGGCGTCAGGGTCCCGGGCAGACGGTCCTCGTCGATCGCGAACCCGTGGTTCTGCGAAGAGATCATCACGCGTCCGCTGGCCTCGTGACGAATCGGGTGGTTGGCTCCGTGGTGGCCGAATTTCATCTTCACGCTCTGCGCCCCGCTGGCCAGCCCCAGCAGCTGGTGCCCCAGGCAGATCCCGAACAGCGGCACACGGCGTTCGCAGAAACCGCGAATCGCCTCGATTGCGTAGGTGCAGGGTTCAGGGTCCCCCGGCCCGTTGGACAGGAACACGCCATCGGGGGACAGCTCCATCACCTCGTCCACCGAGGTCTCGGCCGGGACCACGGTCACCCGGCAGCCCCGGTCCACCATCATCCGCAGGATGTTCTGTTTCATTCCGAAGTCGTAGGCGACCACGTGATACTCGGCCGCGTCCGGGCTCAGCTGCCGCGGCTCCCCGCCCAGCTGCCAGGTGCCCTCCAGCCACTCGTAGCGCTTGCGCGTGGTGACTTCCCGGGCCAGGTCCATGCCCTTGATGCCGGGGAACTCGCGGGCGGCGGCCAGGGCCGCGGACTCGTCCACCTCGCCTGCCTGGATACAGCCGTTCTGCGCGCCCTTCTCTCGCAGCAGACGGGTCAGCCTGCGGGTATCAATGCCGGAAATGGCCACGATCCCGTGGCGCAGCAGGTAATCCGGGAGCGATTCGCGCGAGCGGAAATTCGACACCAGCGGCGGCACGTCGCGCACGATCAGCCCGGCGGCCTGCGCCCGCGACGACTCGTCGTCCTCCGGGTTGGTCCCTGTGTTGCCGATATGCGGATAGGTCAGGGTCACCATCTGCCGCGCATACGAGGGATCCGTCAGGATCTCCTGATAGCCGGTCATGGCGGTGTTGAACACCACCTCGCCAACCGTCTGGCCGAGGGCGCCGATCGCCTGACCATGGAACACGGTGCCATCTTCAAGGACGAGCAGGGCGGGCGCGGGCACGGGCGAACCTCCGGCAGGGGATCATCAAACGGGATGTAACAAGTGTACGCCAGGGCCCAAATCCCCGTCCAACGCGGCGTCACAGCTCGCGCAGGCCGAGGACATCCTGCATATCGAAAAGCCCGGGGCCGCGTTCGCTGGCCCACACCGCCGCACGTACCGCCCCGGATGCGAAGATCCCGCGGTCCGAAGCCTTGTGGGTAATCTCCACCCGCTCGCCCTCGCCGGCGAACAGCGCGGTGTGCTCGCCGACAATGTCGCCGCCGCGCACCGTGGCAAAGCCGATGGTGCTGCGCTCGCGCGCGCCGGTGTGACCCTCGCGGCCGTACACCGCGTCCTGCTCCAGGTCGCGCCCCAGGGTGTCGGCCACGATGCGCCCCAGGCGCAGCGCGGTGCCCGACGGGGCATCCACCTTGTGCCGGTGATGGGCCTCAAGGATCTCCACGTCAGTGCTGTCGCCCAGGGCCCGCGCCGCCAGCTCCACCAGCTTGAAGGTCAGGTTGACCCCGACGCTCATGTTGGGGGCATACACGACCGCATGCTCCCTGGCCGCCTCGCGCAGCGCCGCCTCCTGCGTCGCATCCAGGCCGGTGGTGCCGACCACCAGGGTGCGCCCCGCCCGGCGGCAGATCTCGAGGTGTTCCATAGTTGCCTCGGGGCGGGTGAAATCGATCAGCACGTCGAAATCCCCGGTCACCGTGCCCAGATCCTCCACCAGGTGCACGCGGCCGGCCGTATCCACCGGCTGGCCGATGGCCTCGCTGCCGGGGCGTTCGCTGGCCGCACCCAGCTCCGCCTGCGGGTGTTCCTCCACCGCGCGCACCAGGTTCTGGCCCATGCGCCCGGCGGCGCCCGCGACTGCTACTCGGATCATGATCGTTGCGTCCTCCTGTCAGTTGCACAAAGCCTACGCGAGCCCCGGCGATGCGTCAGCCCGCCCGGGTCCGGGCCGCCACTCGCCGGTGGCGCCAGTGGCCGAACAGCGAGGCCACTACCCCGGCTGCCGCCAGCCCCGCGGCCAGCACGTAGACCGAGGCCGAGCCCACGCCGTCCCACAGATAGCCGGCGGCCAGACTGCCCAGCGCACCTCCGATGCCGAAGGCCAGCGACGAATAAAGCGCCTGTCCGCGCCCCTGCAGCCGGCCGGGGAAGAAATAATGGATCAGCGAGATCGCCGCCGCGTGATACACCCCGTAGCTGAAGGCATGCAGGGTCTGGATGAACAGCAGCATCGGCAGTGACTCCGGCACCGCCGCCAGCAGCGACCAGCGCAGCGTGGTCAGCACCAGCGCCAGGGTCACCAGGAACCACGCGCCGAAACGCAGGATCAGTCGCGGCGTGATCAGAAACAGGAACACCTCGGCCAGCACGCCCAGGGCCCACAGCTGCCCGGCCATCGAGCGGGAGAAACCCGCCTCCTCCACGTACAGGGTGAAGAATGCATAGTACGGCCCGTGACTCGCCTGCATGAAGAAACACGCCAGGAACAGCCCGATGACCTCGGGCCGCCGCAGCACGCTCCCGATCGACGGCACGTTGTTCTCGGCCACCTCGTCACGCGGCGGCTCCGGGACCTGCAGCGTGCTGGCATACAGTCCGACGAACAGCAGCAGCACCAGCCACGGGAGCCACGCGACCTCGATGTAGTCGAACAACCAGCCCAGCGAGGCCACCGCCACGATGAAGCCCACCGAGCCCCACAGCCGCACCAGGGCGTAGCGGTGGCTGTCGCGTCCCAGGGTCCGCAGGGTGGTGGCCTCGAACTGCGGCAGGATCGCGTTCCAGAAGAAGCTGAACACCGCCATCACCGCCGCCAGCCACCAGTAGCCGGAATACAGCAGCACCCCGGTGAAGGCGATCAGCCCCGCCAGCGCCCCCGAGCGCACCAGCGGCATGTGGGTGCCGGTACGATCCGCCAGCCATCCCCACACATTGGGCGCGATGATCTTGGTCGCCAGCACGATCGCCATCAGCTCGCCGATCTGCGAGCCGGAGAACCCCAGCTCGGACAGATACGGCCCCCAGTAGGGCATGAACGCCCCGATGGTGGCGAAATAGAAGAAGTAGAAGCTGGACAGGCGCAGATTGGGCGTCACGACCGGAACCACGGATAACGCTCCGTGCCGGATCCGGCACGGAGGGTGAAAACGCTGAAAGGCGCCGGGGCTCGACCCCGGGCATCGACGCCGGAGGCGTGACCCCGGACTCAGGAGCCGGGGTCACGCCTCCGGCGCATTACCCGGAGCGATACCCGGACTCGGGTCCCGGGCCTTCCCCGGGATGCGGGCCGCGGTCCGGCACGTCGGCATTCTGACCGCGATGGCGCAACGCGTGATCGGCCAGCACCAGCGCCGTCATCGCCTCGGCGATGGGCGCGGCGCGGATGCCCACGCAGGGGTCATGACGCCCCTTGGTCACCACCTCCACCGGCTCGCCGGCGGTGTCGATGCTGCGGCCCGGCAGGCGGATCGACGAGGTCGGCTTGAGCGCCAGGTTCGCGCGCAGCGCCTGACCGGTGGAGATCCCGCCCAGCACGCCACCGGCATGGTTGGACAGGAAACCGTCCTCCGGGGTGATTTCGTCGCGGTGCTCGGTGCCGCGCTGGGCCACGCTGTCAAAGCCGGCCCCGATCTCCACGCCCTTGACCGCATTGATGCTCATCAGGGCGTGGGCCAGCTCGGCGTCCAGGCGGTCGAACACCGGCTCGCCCCAGCCGGCCGGGACCCCCCGGGCTTCCACCGTCACCTGCGCCCCGATGGAATCCCCCGACTTGCGCAGCTGGTCCATGAATTCTTCCAGCTCGGGGACCCGGTCGGGATCCGGGCAGAAGAACGGGTTATCTTCGGTGCGTGCGAGGTCCTTCTCCTCCAGCCCCAGCGGCCCCAGCTGCGACAGCCAGCCCTGGATCACGATGCTGTAGCGCTCCTCCAGGAAGCGCCGGGCCACCGACCCGGCCGCCACCCGCAGCGCGGTCTCGCGCGCGGAGCTGCGCCCGCCCCCGCGATAGTCGCGAACGCCGTACTTGCGGTGGTAGGTGTAGTCCGCGTGTCCCGGCCGGAACTGGTCCTTGATCTCGCCGTAGTCCTTCGAGCGCTGATCGGTATTCTCGATCAGCAACCCGATGGGGGTGCCGGTGGTCACGCCCTCGAACACCCCGGACAGGATGCGCACCTGATCCGGCTCGCGCCGCTGGGTGGTATGACGCGACTGACCCGGACGCCGCCGGTCCAGGTCCTTCTGCAGATCGGCCTCGGTGAGCGGGATCCCGGGCGGGCAGCCGTCCACGATCCCGCCCAGGGCCGGTCCGTGACTCTCGCCGAATGTGGTGACGACGAACAGTCGTCCAAAGCTGTTTCCTGACATGGCGCCAGTTTACCGCCAGCCGCCGGGGATGTCGCCCGCCCATGGAAGCGACCCGGGTACCACCACCGGAATCCGCGTCGCCGTCCTTTCGTCTATGCTCCTGTCACTCAACCGCAAGGAGTTCTCCATGACCCGTCTGCAATCACTCCGCCGCACCGCCCTGGCCACCGTCCTGAGCGGGATGCTGGGCTTCGGCGGCTCGGCCGCGGCCGACGTCTACACCGAGCTGCCCAGCCTGAACCTGGACCTGGCCCAGGAGCTGGCGATGGCCACCGTGCAGTCCTGCCGCGACGACGGACACCAGGTCAGCGCCGTGGTGGTGGACCGCAGCGGCAACGATCGCGTCGTCATGCGCGACGACCGGGCCGCACCGCAGACCATCTCGATCGCCGGTGACAAGGCCCGCGCCTCGGTCATGTCCGGCCTGGACTCCGGTGACTTCGTGGCCAACCGCGAGGATATCCGTGACGAAATGAACAACGTCGACGGCATCCTGATGCTGGACGGGGCCATCCTGATCGAGGCCGCCGGCCGCATGCTCGGTGCGGTGGGGGTCTCCGGCGCCCCGGGCGGCGATCTGGACCGCGCCTGCGCCGAAGAAGGCATGGAGGCGATCCGGGAAGAACTGGACTTCGCCATGTAACCCTGCAACCGGAGACCATCGCATGAGCGAACATTCCGACCCGCACGGACACTCGCCGGACACCGGCGCCGACGTCCCCCGCATCCACCCGGTGGAGGCCCGGGAGCGCCTGCGCGAACGGCCCCGGGATCTGCTGGTCGATGTTCGTTCGACCATGGAGTTCCTGTTCGTGGGACACCCCGCCGGGGCGATCCACATCCCGTGGATCGACGAACCGGACTGGACGGTGAACCCGGACTTCGTGCCGCAGGTGCGCAAGCTGCTGCTGGGCGGGGCCATGGACACCGCCGAGGACGCCCCGTCGGTGTACCTGATCTGCCGCAGCGGAAAGCGCACCCTGGCGGCCGCCGAGGCCCTGCTGCAGGCCGGGGTGCACAACGTGTATTCGGTGGAAGAGGGTTTCGAGGGTCCGCTGGACGAGCAGCACCACCGTTCCACCGTGGGCGGGTGGCGTTACCACGGCCTGCCCTGGGAGCAGTGCTGATCCGCGCCCCTCCGGTGCGGCTTCAGTCCGCGGGCAGGTCCTCTGCCCGCACCACGAACACCCCGTGACCGCCGGCCTCGAAATCCAGCCACACCATCGGGATGTCGTGGAACGCATCCTCTACGGCCTCCTGGCTGTTGCCGACCTCCACCATCAGCACCCCCTCGTCGGTCAGATGCCGGCGCGCGCCGGCGAGGATGCGGCGCACGATGTCGAGACCGTCTTCCCCGGCCGCCAGCCCCAGTTCGGGTTCGTGACGGTATTCGTCCGGGAGTTCGGCCATGTCGCGGGCGTCCACGTACGGCGGATTGGTCACGATGAGATCGTAGCGATCCTCCGGCCCCAGCCCTTCGAAGACATCGCTCTCGACCAGCCGGACCCGGTCCTCCAGCTGGTAACGCGCCACGTTGTCGCGCGCCACCGCCAGCGCATCCGGCGAGATGTCGGCCAGATCGACGCGCGCCTGCGGCAGCACCAGCGCCACGGCGATGCCGATGCAGCCCGCGCCGGTGCCCAGGTCCAGCACGCGCTCCACGGCGTCCGGATCCACCCACGGTTCGAACCCCGACTCGATCACTTCGGCGAAGGGTGAACGCGGTACCAGCACGCGCTCGTCCACGTGGAAGGGCAACCCGGCGAACCACGCCTCGCGCGCCAGATAGGCCGCCGGCTTGCGCGACTGGATGCGCTCGCGCAGCAGGCCCTCGACCCGTTCGCGCTCCGCCTCGGTCAACCGGCTGTCCCACCAGTGCGCCTCCAGGTCCAGCGGCAGGTGCAGCGCGTGCAGGGTCAGCCAGGCGGCTTCGTCAAAGGCGTTGTCGGTGCCGTGCCCGAAGGACAGCCCCGCTGCGCGGAACTGCGACGCGCCGTAGCGAATGAAGTCGCGCAGGGTGAGCAAACCGGTACCGGGTTCCATTTTCACACTCCGGGAGGGGTTGAAGGGTCGTCATGATAAACCGCGACCGGCATCATGCACCCGATCCCACGCCACGAGAACCCCATGAGCGCCGTCGACCCCTGGCTTGCCCGCCTGTCCCACGCCCTGCCCCATCACGCCCTGTCGCGGCTGGTGCACCGGCTGGCCCGCATCGAGTCCCCGCGCGTGCAGCCGCTGCTGCGTGCCTTCGTGCGCCGGTTCGGGCTCGACATGAGCGAGGCCGCGGAGCCGGACATCGCCGCCTACCCCAGCTTCAACGCCCTGTTCACCCGTGCCCTGCGCGACGGGGTACGCCCGCTGGAGGGCGATCCCGCCACCGTGGTCAGCCCGGCGGATGCGCGGGTCAGCGCCAGCGGGCGCATCGAGGCCGGGCGCATCTTCCAGGCCAAGGGGCACGACTACTCGGTGGAAGAACTGCTGGGCGGCGAGAACGACCTCGCGGTGCCATTTCGCGACGGGCATTTCGTCACCCTGTACCTGTCCCCGCGCCACTACCACCGCCTGCATATGCCGCTGGACGGCACGCTGACCCACGCGATCCATGTCCCCGGGCGGCTGTTTTCGGTGGCCCCGCGTATCGTGCGTCACGTGCCGCGCATCTACGCCCGCAACGAGCGCGTGGTGGCGCTGTTCGACACCCGCTTCGGCCCTATGGCGACGGCCCTGATCGGCGCCCAGAACGTGGGCTCGATCGAGACCGTATGGGCCGGGGAGATCACGCCGCCCGCGGCCCGCGAGGCCAGCTGCGTGACCTGGCCGGAACGCGACATCGCACTGGAGCGCGGCGCGGAGATGGGCCGCTTCAACCTGGGGTCCTCGGTGGTCCTCCTGCTGCCCCCGGGCCCGCTGGAACTGGAACCGGCGCTGACGCCCGAAACCGAGGTGCAGGTTCGCAGCGCCCTGGGCCGTTACACCGGCCGGGACTGAGCCAACCCCGCGGGCACTTCAGGCGCGTCCCCAGGGGAAATCGATCACCCGCCGGATATCGTCCTCGCCCAGCAGGCGCATCAGCAGGCGGTCCACCCCCAGCGCCACCCCGGCGCAGTCGGGCAGTCCCGCCTCCAGCGCACCCTCCAGGAACGGATCGGCCGCGGGTTCCGGCTGGCCGCGCGCGCGCCGCCGCGCCCGGTCCTGCTCGCGGCGCCGGCGGAATTCCACCGGGTCGGTCAGCTCGAAGTAGCCGTTGGCCAGCTCCAGATCGCCCCAGTAGACCTCGAAACGCGCGGCACAGCCGGGACGCTCGCGACTGCGCCGGGCGAGGATCGCCTGGCTCTCCGGGTAGTCGTGCAGGATGGTGATGCGTCCCGGCGGAAACCCGGGCACCACGCACAGAGACACCAAAGCATCCAGCCAGGCGTCGCGGTCCAGTTCCCCGTGGACGGTCAGGCCGCGCTGCGCGGCCACGGCCTGCAGGCGCGCCGCGTCGTCGTTCAGCGCATCGACGCCCAGGGCCTCGTCAAGCAGGTCCGGGTAGGCGACCACCCGCGGCTCCGGGTCCGGCACGTGCCAGGCCGGGTCCGCCGCAGTGACCTCCTGCAGCAGGGTCACCACCTCGTCGGCCAGCGCCCGGTCGTCGAGCCCGAGACGATACCATTCCAGCAGGCTGAACTCGGGGTTGTGGCGGGCACCGCTTTCGCCGCCCCGAAACACCCGAGCGATCTGGTAGATGTCGCCCGCCCCGTCCGCCAACAGGCGCTTCATCGGGTATTCCGGCGAGGTCTGCAGCCAGCCCTCCATGCGCCCGCCGGCGCCATCGCCGGCCTGCGCGTGCCAGCTCTCCATGGCGGGGTCGAGGACCGTGCCCCGACCGAGGATCGGGGTCTCCACCTCCAGCACGCCGCGGCGCGTAAAGAAGCCCCGCAGTTCGGCCAGCAGGCGGGCCCGGGCCACGCGGGCTCCGGCGGCCCGCGGCCGCCAGTCCGACACGGACGCCGGATCAGACGCGCGAGACGTATTCACCCTTGCGGGTGTCCACCTTGATGGTTTCACCCTCCTCGACGAACAGCGGCACCTTGACCACCGCGCCGGTCTCCAGGGTGGCCGGCTTGGTGCCGCCCTGGGCGGTGTCACCGCGGATGCCCGGGTCGCACTGGGTGATCTGCAGCTCGACGAAGGACGGCGCCTCCACCGACAGCGGCTCGCCGTTCCACAGGGTCACGGTGCACATGTCCTGTTCCTTCAGCCACTGGTCGGAGCCGTTGAGCGCGGCCTTGCTCACCGCATACTGCTCGAAGCTCTCCGGGGTCATGAAGTGCCAGAACTCGCCGTCGTTGTAGAGATACTGCATCTCGGTCTCGAGCACGTCGGCGGCCTCGACCGACTCGCCCGACTTGAAGGTCTTCTCCACCACGCGCCCGGTGCGCAGGTTGCGCAGCTTGACGCGGTTGAAGGCCTGCCCCTTGCCCGGCTTGACGAACTCGTTCTCGACGATGGACATCGGGTCGCCGTCCAGCAGGAGTTTGAGACCGCCCTTGAATTCGTTGGTACTGTAGGTTGCCATTGCGCGTAGTCCTCGAAGGTTTCCAGCCAGTTCTTCCAGCCGTTCAAACGACGCGGGCCGGCCGTCCCGCCGGGAACCGACCATGCCCAAAAATCCGATCATGATAACGCGTACGCCGCCGGCAACCCATACGCCCCGCTGGCAACAGTCGCTGGCTACCGCGATCCGCGACCCGGCCACCCTCGCCCGGCGCCTGTCCCTCGCCCCGGAGCACCTGCCCGGGATGCACGCCGGCCACGCAAGTTTCCCGATCCGCGTGCCCGAGAGCTGGCTCGCCCGGATCGCGCCCGGCGACCCGGCGGACCCGCTGCTGCGCCAGGTGCTTCCGCTGGCGGAGGAGGCCGACGAGGTGCCCGGCTTCGTCGCCGACCCGGTCGGCGACCATGACGCGCTGACGGCTCCGGGCGTGGTGCACAAGTACGCCGGACGCGCCCTGCTGCTGACCACCGGGGCCTGCGCGGTCCACTGTCGCTACTGCTTCCGCCGCGAATTCGACTACGCCGACCACAACCCGGCGCGCGACGACTGGGGCCCGGCCCTGGAGTACCTCGCCGCGCGTCCCGACATCCACGAGGTCATCCTCAGCGGCGGCGACCCCCTGAGCCAGTCCGACAGCCGGCTGGCGCGTCTGGTGGCCCGTCTGGAAGCCATCCCCCACCTCGAACGCCTGCGCATCCACACCCGCCTGCCGGTGGTACTGCCGGAGCGGGTGGACGACGCCCTGCTCGGCTGGCTGGGACAGGGGCGCCTGCAGCACGTGCTGGTACTGCATGCCAACCACCCGCGCGAATTCGCGGCCCCGGCCGATCGCGCCCTGGAACGCCTGCGGGCCAGCGGCATCGCCCTCCTCAACCAGGCCGTACTGCTCGCCGGCGTCAACGACGACGCCGACACCCTGGTCGACCTGCAGGAAACCGGGTTCCGCCACGGCGTGCTGCCCTACTATCTGCACTGCCTCGATCGCACCCGCGGCACCGCCCATTTCGAGGTCGGAGCGGAGCGTGCTGCCGTGCTGTACGCGGAGATGCACCGCCGTCTGCCGGGCTACCTGCTGCCGCGCCGGGTCCGCGAGATCCCCGGCGAGCCGGGAAAGACCCCGCTCGGGGGAAACACGCCTGAATAATCCCCCGACAGACGCCAATGCGAAACAATCGTCATTCCCCGACTTTTACCCCGACTTTTGATCGGGTACCTTCTGGGGATATCCCACTATTGCCGGAACAGGCCATGATCGATTCGGATGCCGTCTTTCCACCCCTGCCCGAGACCGAACCCGAGCCGGAGGGTTTCCCGCCGCACACGGTCAGGGCCCTGCGTACGTGGTGCGAAGATCTGCCCCGCGCCGACCGCGAGGCGGCCATCGAAAAGCTCTGCGCCGTTCTCGGCTCCCTCAACCGGGTCGCGCTCAAGCCCGGCGTGCGGGACGAACTAGCAGACCTCATCGAAGAACATCTGCTGCCGCTGATCCCGGAAGTCGAACGCGGCCTGCGTCGCCGGCCGCTGCCTCTGGCCAACCGCAGTCTGCATCGTGCCCGGATCTTCGGCGACGCCCTGCGCGAACTGGCCAACATGCACCTTCTGCTGACCCCGGTCAGCGTGCCCAGCAACAAGGCATCGCGCGAAAAGGCCGTTCCCCACCTGCAGGCCGCCGTGGATGCCCTGGCCGCGCTGGCCATCCATCACTGGCGCCTGTACCAGCCGCTGCCGCGGGGGCTGTGGCGACAGATCTACGGCCTGCTGTTCTTCGCCCGTGAGCTGGGCGTGGATCAGCAAAAAGCGCTGCGCCGGGAGGCCATCAGCCCGCTGGGCCCCGACACCATCGACGCCACCACGGCACGCCTGTTCGTGCTGGGCAGCACCGGCGTCAACGCGCTGGAGATCGGCGACATCGACCTCCTGGCACGCTGGATCGCCGAGCTCCCGGTGCACGGCAGCGCGACCCCGAATCCGGAGGAGCACCCGGATCTTCCGGTGCTGCGCGCGGACCTCGATACCGATCACCCGCCCGGCCTCGTACTGCGCAACCTGCCGGCCGGAGAAAACAGCACGCATGTCGAACTCGGCCCCCTGCTCGAAGCCCTGCGCAACCAGCCCGAATCGCTGGACCCCGCACGCCGGGCCGACGGTCGCACTCTGGCCGAGCGCATGCTGCGCCTGTGGTCGCGCCTGCCCACCCGCCGCCACTCGCGCGAGAGCGTCAACGAACAACGCTACTGCCTGTTCGGCCTGACCCGCATCCAGGCCTACATGCAGGCGGCACTGGACAGCCGGCAGGGCCCTGCCCGGCCGGCACCCACCGATACGGCGACAACCGAGGCCCCGCAAGACGACGACGTTCATCCCGATGGACGACCGGCCACGGTTAACGTGATTCAGATGTCGGATGCTGCGCGCGCCGACAGCGGACTGAGCCTCAGTGACGGCCACCGTTCCACGGAGCCCGACGACGATCCGCACCCCCTGGCCGACCAGGGTACCGACCGGGCCGGCCACGCCTGGGAGGACGTTGGCCGGGGCCTGGAAATCGCAGACCACGAAGAGCCAAAGGCCCCGATCGTCAAGCGCCAGCAGCCGGAGCACTGGCAGGTCGAGGACATCGGCGCCGGCGGTGTCCGCCTGCGCCTGCAGAATCCGCAGCAGACACTGTTGATCGGGGATCTGGTCGGACTGCGCGAACAGGACCCCGGTCAGATCGGGTGGACCGTGGGGGTGCTGCGCTGGATCCGCTTCGAAACCGACGACGAGATCAGCATCGGCGTGGAATATCTCGCCCAGCGCTGCATGCCGGTCCTGGTCCAGCTGTATCGCGCCGGCCGTGCCGTGCGCGAGCCACGACCGGGGCTGTTCGCGCCGGTCCGCATCGGTCAGGAGGGGGCGGCACTTATGCTGCCGGCACAGGAACTGGATCACGAACAGCGCCTCGTGGTCTGGCTCAACGGCCGCGCACGCGTGCTGGCTCTGGACGCAGAGCGCACGGGCACTACACTGTTCACGGAAGTCGGCTGCCGCATGACCGATATCGAGCTGGACGAGGCCCCGACGGACGAACCGGGAACCCCGGATGCGGGAGATGCGCTCTCCCTGGACCCGCATTAACCGAGTGCCCCCACTTCCATGATCGAATCCATTCGCGTCCTCTTCGTGACCGCCAATCCCAACCTGGCGGAACAGGTCATCAGCAGCATCCGGTCCCGCGGGTGCGCGGTGCGCCCGGAACAGGTCGATGACGGCGAGGGTCTGACCACGGCGCTGCGGGAAACCCGCTTCGAGGTCGTCGTCTTCACCGAACCTGGTCTCAATCTGGCGCGCAGCGACGTGGATGCGGCCCTGCAGGCCAGTGGCCGCCGCACCCCCCTGGTCCTGATGACGGAACGCCCGGAGGAGGAACGCCTGCCCGACTACGAGGCCGGTGTATTCGCCGTGGTGGACCATCAGCTGGTGGAGCTCACCGCGATCCTGACCCTGCGTGCGGCCGACTCGCTGCATTTGCGACAGCAGATCAAGCGCATGGAGAACTCGCTGCAGGAGTCCGAGCGGCGCAGCCAGCTGCTGCTGGACAACTCGCGCGACGCCATCGCCTACATCCATGACGGCATGCATGTGTACGCCAACGCCTCCTGGCGCGAACGCTTCGGCGTTGACGATCCCGACGACATCGAGGGTCTGCCGCTGATGGATCTGGTCGCGCCGGACAGCCGCGACGACCTCAAGCGCTTCCTGCGCAGCTACCAGGAGGGCAGCGAGGAGGCCATGGCGCAACATTTCCAGTTACGCACGCTGGACGGCGAGGCCTTCGAGGCGGAGCTGCACCTGTCCTCCACGACCGTGGAAGGCGAGGCCGCGACCCAGGTCCAGCTCAGCTCCGGCGAAGACAAGGAGCTGGCGCAGAAGATCGATTATCTGTCACAGCGCGACCTGGTCACCGGCCTGTACAACCGGCAGTACTTCCAGGACGCCATCGAAACCACGCGCACCCGGGCCGCGGAAACCGAAAAGCCCTTCGCCCTGCTGACCGTGGCGGTGGACCATTTCCCCGAAATCCGCGCCAACGCCGGGATGTCCGGGGCCGACCTGATGCTGGCCGACGTCGGCCAGCTCATCGAGAGCCATTTCCCGGAAACCGCGGTGATCGCACGGCTGGAGGCCGAACGCTTCGGTGTGCTGCTGCCCGAAGCCCAGCAGGCCGCCGCAGAAGAACGCCTGAATGCGCTGCAGGAGGCCATCGCCTCGCGGGTGTTCGAGGTGGGCACGCTGTCCACCCACGGCAGCGTTTCGGCCGGCGGGGTCATCGCCGACGAGACCGCGCCGGACACCGAGGAACTGCTGGCGCAGACCGACCGTGCACTGGAAGACGCGGTGAAGGCCGGTGGCGGCACCCATCGCTTCTACCGCCCCGCCGAGGGCGAGCTGACCCAGGCGCAGCTGGATCAGCAATGGAAGAACCGCATCCTCGAGGCGCTGGAGGAGAACCGTCTTGAGCTGCGCTATCAGCCGGTGGTCAACCTGCACGGCGCCGACCGGCCGCGCTACAGCGTGTTCGTGCGCCTGCTGGATCCCGACGGCACGGTACACGAGCCGGTGGAATTCCTGCCCAGTGCCGAACGCACCGAAGTGGCGACCCGGATCGACCGCTGGATCCTGCGCCACGCCCTGGCGGTGCTGGCCCGGCAGCTGAAGAAGGACTCGCGCACGCAGTTCTTCCTCAAGCTGACCAACGGTTCGCTGGGCGACCCGTCCGTCCTGACCTGGCTGAACGACGACCTGCACGCCCTGCGCATCCCCGCGGACAACGTGGTGGTGGAACTCAAGGAACCGACCATCGTCACCCATCTCAAGCCGGCGATGAACGTGGGCCGCGGGCTGAAGGAAATGCACGGTCACCTGTGCGTGGACGATTTCGGCAACGGCCTCAAGCCGTTCCAGCTGCTGCAGCACCTGGATGCCGACCACATCAAGCTGGACGCCTCGTTCGTCAAGAACCTCGCCGAAAGCGAGGAGAACCAGGAGACGATCCGCGAATATACCGAGGCCGCCCACGCCAAGGGCAAGCAGGTCATCGTCCCGCACATCGAGGACGCCTCCGCGCTTGCCGTGCTGTACGGCCTCAACGTCAACCTGGTGCAGGGCTTCTTCCTGCAGGCCCCGATGCCCGAGCCGGACTTCGACTTCGAGTCCGTCTGAGGCAATCGGGGCCGGCTCGCGGCCCTATTTCGACCAGAACTTCAGGTCGTCGAAGAACGAGCGCACCCCGTCGAAGAAGGAGTGTTCCTTGGGGCTGTGCTTGGTGCCGCCGGCCCGGGTCTCTTCTTCGAATTCCTGCAGCAGTTCCTTCTGCCGTTTGGTCAGGTTGACCGGCGTCTCCACCACCACGCGGCAGATCAGATCGCCCACGCCGCCACCGTGCACCGATTTCACGCCCTTGCCGCTGACGCGGAACTGCTTGCCGCTCTGGGTCTCCGGCGGGATCTTGAGGTTCACGCGGCCGTCCAGCGCCGGCACCTCCAGCTCGCCGCCCAGTGCGGCGGTGGCGAAGGAAATCGGGACCTCGCAGTGCAGGTCGTTGCCGTCGCGGCGGAACAGCTGGTGCGGCTTGACCCGCACCTGCACGTAGAGATCCCCCGGCGGGCCCCCGTTGAGTCCGGCCTCGCCCTGCCCGGACAGGCGGATGCGGTCGCCGGTGTCCACTCCGGCAGGCACCTTGACGTCCAGGGTGCTCTGCTCCTGCACCCGGCCCTGGCCGCCGCAGGCCTTGCAGGGCGTGGGGATGATGCGCCCGCTGCCATGACAGCGGGGGCAGCTCTGCTGCACCGAGAAAAAGCCCTGCTGGATACGGACCTGACCCATGCCGTTACAGGTGGGACAGGTCTCGGTGGAGGTCCCCGGCTCGGCCCCCGATCCGTCACAGACTTCGCAGGTGCTGGTCGTCGGGATCCGGATCTGCACCTCGGTCCCGAACACCGCCTCCTCCAGCGTCAGCTCCAGGTTGTACTGCAGGTCCGAACCGCGGTAAGCCCGCTGCCCGCCGCGACCGCCGCCGCCACCGAAGATGTCGCCGAAGATATCCTCGAAGATGTCGCTGAAGTTGGACCCTCCGGCACCGCCGCCGAAGCCGCCGGCGGCCGAGCCGTCCACACCGGCGTGGCCGTAACGGTCGTAGGCCGCCCGTTTCTGGTCGTCGCTGAGGACGTCGTGGGCCTCGCGGGCCTCCTTGAAACGGGCCTCGGCATCCTCATCCCCGGGGTTGCGGTCGGGGTGATACTTCATCGCCAGACGGCGAAAGGCCTTCTTGATGTCGGCGGCGGAGGCGTCCTTCGACACCCCCAGCACCTCGTAGTAATCGCGTTTTGCCATGATCGTTTTCCTGCGGATGGTCCGGGGCGTTCAGCCGTTGCCGGGAACGAAAGCGCCCGGGTTCGCGTGCGCGGGCCCGGGCGTGGTGGCTGGCAAGGGAAACCGGCCGGCACCTGGCCGGCCGGCCACGGCGGATCAGCCGTTCTTCTTGTCGTTGTCGTCGACTTCCTCGAACTCGGCGTCGACCACGTCGTCGCCCTGCTGCTGGCCGCCGGCTTCCCCGGAGGCATCGGCCTCGGCCGCCCCGGCATCACCGCCCTGCTGCGCATAGGCCTTCTCGGCGATCTTGCCGGAGGCTTCGGCCAGCTTCTGCGTGGCCTGCTCGATGGCCTCGGCGTCGTCGCCTTCCATCGCGGTCTTGACCTCGCTCACCGCCGACTCGATCGCGGAGCGCTCCTCATCGGAGACCTGATCGCCCAGATCACTGAGCGACTTCTCCGCGGAGTGCACCATCGCATCGGCCTGGTTGCGCGCCTGCACCAGCTGCTGGAACTTCTTGTCCTCTTCGGCATGGGCCTCGGCATCCTTGACCATCTGCTCGACTTCGTCCTCGGACAGGCCGGAGGAGGCCTTGATGACGATCTTGTTCTCCTTGCCGGTCGCCTTGTCCTTGGCCGAGACGTTCAGGATGCCGTTGGAGTCGATGTCGAAGGTGACCTCGATCTGCGGCACGCCACGCGGCGCGGCCGGGATGTCCTGCAGGTCGAAGCGGCCCAGCGACTTGTTGGCGCTGGCCATGTCGCGCTCACCCTGCAGCACGTGCACGGTCACCGCGGTCTGGTTGTCCTCGGCGGTGGAGAACACCTGCTGCGCCCGGGTCGGGATGGTGGTGTTCTTCTCGATCAGCTTGGTCATCACGCCGCCCATGGTCTCGATGCCCAGCGACAGCGGGGTCACGTCCAGCAGCAGCACGTCCTTGACGTCGCCACCCAGCACGCCGGCCTGCACCGCGGCGCCGACCGCGACCGCCTCGTCCGGGTTCACGTCCTTGCGTGCATCCTTGCCGAAGAAGCCGGAGACCGCTTCCTGCACCTTGGGCATGCGGGTCTGACCGCCGACCAGGATCACGTCGTCCACCTCGGAGGCGGACAGGCCGGCGTCTTTCAGCGCCACCTTGCAGGGCTCGATGGAGCGCTGGATCAGGTCCTCGACCAGGCTCTCCAGCTTGGCCCGGGTAACCTTGATCGCCAGGTGCTTGGGCCCGGTATTGTCGGCCGTGATGTACGGCAGGTTGACCTCGGTCTGCTGCGCGGAGGACAGCTCGATCTTCGCCTTCTCGGCGGCTTCCTTCACGCGCTGCATGGCCAGCGGATCGCCCTTGATATCGATACCCTGGTCCTTCTTGAACTCGTCGGCCAGGTAGTCGATCAGGCGGTTGTCGAAGTCCTCGCCACCGAGGAAGGTATCGCCGTTGGTCGCCAGCACCTCGAACTGGTGCTCGCCATCCACCTCGGCGATCTCGATGATCGAGATGTCGAAGGTACCGCCACCCAGGTCGTACACCGCGATCTTGCGGTCACCGCGCTGCTTGTCCATGCCGTAGGCCAGCGAGGCGGCCGTCGGCTCGTTGATGATGCGCTTGACGTCCAGGCCCGCGATCTTGCCGGCGTCCTTGGTCGCCTGGCGCTGCGAGTCGTTGAAGTAGGCCGGCACGGTGATGACCGCTTCGGTCACCTCTTCGCCCAGGTAGTCCTCGGCGGTCTTCTTCATCTTCTGCAGCACGCGCGCGGAGATCTCCGGCGGAGCCATCTTCTTGCCCTGCGCCTCGACCCAGGCATCGCCGTTGTCGGCCTTGACGATGCTGTAGGACACCAGATCGATGTCCTTCTGCACTTCGCCTTCGTCGAACTTGCGGCCGATCAGACGCTTGGCCGCGAAGATCGTGTTCTGCGGGTTGGTCACCGCCTGGCGCTTGGCCGCCTGGCCGACGAGCACCTCGCCGTCTTCACTGAAGGCGACGATGGACGGCGTGGTGCGCGCGCCCTCGGCGTTCTCGATGACCTTGGCCTGGTCGCCTTCCATCACGGCGACGCAGGAGTTGGTGGTCCCGAGGTCGATTCCGATCATCTTGCCCATGGCTGAATTCTCCTGAAATTGAAAGTTCGCGGGACAGGGGGAACCCTGCCCGTTTGTCCGGTGATCTGGGGGCCGTGACGGTCTTTTCAACCGCCGCGGACAAAAAATCGTTGTCGAGCCGCCACGCCCGGGACGCTCGCCACCGGGCGCGAAGGGCGATCAGGCGTTCTCGTCGATGCCAGGGGAGCTGGGAGCCCTGGAAACCATGACCATCGCCGGACGCAGGACCCGGTCCTGCAGCATGTAACCCTTCTGCATGGTCGCGACCACGGTGTTCGGCGGCTGCTCGGGATCCTCCTGCATCGACATCGCCTGATGGCGCTCCGGATCGAAACGCTCGCCGGTGGGCTCCTCGGCCTGGATGCCGAACTTGTCGAAGACCTTGTGCAGGTTCTTGAGGGTCAGGTCCACGCCCTCGATGACGCGGTCCACGTCCTGCGACTCGCGCGCGGCCTGCAGCCCCATCTCCAGGGAATCACAGACCTCCAGCATCTCGGAGGCGAATTTCTCCATCGCATACTTGTGCGCGTTCTCCAGCTCGCGTTCGAAACGCCGGCGCTGGTTCTCCAGCTCGGCCTGCGCGCGCAGGGCCTGGTCGCGCCGCTCCTCGGCCAGCGCCTCCAGCTCCTGGATGCGATCGGCCTCGCCGGCCGCCGCGGCCGCTTCCTGTTCCTCGGGGGAGGGCGACTCCTGCGCTTCGTTTTCGGGGGTTTCCCGGGATTCCGGCTGTTCGGACATGCTTCCCTCGCGTTCGTATCGAGTGTTGTTCGGACGGGCGCCGCCTGTCGCCGGCGCACAAGCAGGAAGGCGGGGCTCGCGGCCCCGCCTTCGCGGTGTTTACTGGGAGTCTGGGGATTCCCCGCGCACATTCAAGGCCGAGCCCAGCAATCGGGCGGTGACGTCCACGATGGGGACGACCCGGTCGTAGGACATGCGTGTCGGACCGATCACACCCAGCACGCCCACGACCTCGCCATCCACGCTGTAGGGGGCGGTCACCACCGAGCAGTTCTCGAACCAGTCAAGACCGGACTCGCGGCCGATGAAGATCTGCACCCGGTCCCCGCGGATGCACTGGTCCAGGATACCGAGGATCTCGCGCTTCTCGTTGAACGCTTCCAGCAGCTGCCGCAGGCGCTCCATGTCCGCGAGCTCCTCGTAACCCAGCAGCTGGGTCTGACCGGCCACCACCACGTCGTCGGGGTCCTCGTCGCCCAGCGCCTGTTCGCCCAGGTCGATGGCAGCCAGCATCTGCACGTCCAGGTCGTCGCGCACCTCGCGCATTTCCCGCAGGAGTTCGGCGCGCACCGTATGCAGGCTCTTCCCCGCGAGATGCGCGTTGAGATAATTGGCCATGCGCTGCAGGTCGTCCTGACTGAAGTCCCGCTCCAGTTCGAGGACGCGATTCTGCACCTCGCGGCCGTCGATCACCAGGATCGCCAGCACCCGGCCCTCGCCCAGCCGCAGGAACTCGATCTGCGACAACGCGACGTTGCGATGCCGTGGCAGCCGCACCATCCCGGCCATGCGCGTCACCTGGGACAGCACGCTGCTGGCGCTGTCCAGCAGGTCCTGGGTGGAGGCGCCGGGATCGAAGCGCGATTCGATCGCATCGATCTGCTCGCGACTGGGCTTGCGCACCTCCAGCAGGCTGTCGACGAACAGCCGGTAGCCGGCGGTGGTCGGAACCCGCCCGGCCGAGGTGTGCGGCGCCTGGATCAGGCCACGATCCTCGAGATCGGCCATCACGTTGCGCACCGTCGCGGCGCTCACCTTGAGGCCCGATGCGCGCGCGAGGTTGCGGGACCCCACCGGCTGACCGTCGCTGATATAGCTCTCGATCAGCGTCCGCAGCAGGGTCCGCTCGCGGGAATCGAGCTGGATCGACGAGTCATTCATGCTGGTATCAGCGCTCCTTCCGGACGAGTGCCACAACCGTCCAAGTTTTCGGGGGCGTTGCGCCAGCGTCAAGCGGCTGGATGCAGGACCACCCCGTTTTCCGGATAATGCCGGCATGATGCCAGAGTTCAAGACCGTCGGCCTGATCGGCAAGGCCAACGACCCGCGCACCGCTCCGCTGGTGGACCGGCTGGTGCAGCTGCTGTGCGAGCGCGAGCGACACATACTGATGGAGGCCGACATCGAGGGTTTCCAGCGCCCGGCCGACGTTCCGATCCGGCCGGTCGGCGAGCTGGCGCGCGAAGCGGACCTCCTGATCGTGATTGGCGGCGACGGCACGCTGCTGGCCACCGCCCGGGTGACCGCCGGGATCGGTACCCCGCTGCTGGGGATCAACCTCGGCCGCCTCGGCTTCCTGGTCGACGTCTCGCCGGAGGACGCCGTGGAGGAACTGGGCGAGGTCCTCGACGGGGCCTATGTCCTGGAACCCCGCTCCATGCTGGAGGCGGAGGTTATCCGCGACGGCGTAACCGTGCACACCGGAGTGGCGGTCAACGACGCCGTCCTGCACGTGCTCAGCGTGGTGCGCATCATCGAGTTCGACACCACCATCGATGGCGTGGACGTCGGGCGCCTGCGGGCCGACGGGCTGGTGGTAGCCACACCCACCGGCTCCACCGCCTACGCCCTGTCGGCCGGCGGCCCCATCCTCACCCCGCAGATGGACGGCATGGTGATCGTCCCGGTCGCGCCGCACAGCCTGAACCACCGCCCGCTGGTGGTAGGCGGTGATTCGGTCATCGAGATCCAGCTGTCCCCCGACAGCCGCTCGCCGGCACAGGTCGCGCTGGACGGTCAGGAGAACGTCGACTTCGGGCCCGGCGACCGCCTGCGCATCCGCCGCCGCGAATACGGCATGACCCTGATCCACCCGCACAACCACCAGTTCCTGCGCATGCTGCGCTCCAAGCTGCGCTGGGGAGAACAGCCCTGACATGCTGCGCCTGATCCACATCCGCGATTTCGCCATCGTCGACGAACTCGAACTCGAGCTCGACGACGGCCTCAACGCCCTGACCGGCGAGACCGGCGCCGGCAAGTCCATCCTGGTCGACGTGGTCGGCCTGCTGCTGGGCGACCGGGCCGACGCTTCCATGGTGCGCGAGGGCGCCGAACAGGCGGAACTGGGGGCCGAATGCGAACTCCCGGACAACAGCCCGGCGCATGCCTGGCTCGCCGAGGCCGGCCTGGCCGGCGAGGACGGCGACCCACTCCTGCTGCGGCGCGTGCTCACGCGCCAGGGCAAGAGCCGCGCCTGGATCAACGGGCGCCCCGCGACCGTCACCCAGCTGCGGGAACTGGGCCAATGGCTGGTCGACATCCACGGGCAGCATGCCCATCAGCAGCTGCTCGGGCGCGATACCCAGCGGGCCTGGCTCGACGGCTTTGTCGAGGCGCCCCTGCGCCACGCAGTCACCACGGCTTTCCAGCAATGGCGCGAGGCCCGCAGCGCCCTGGAAAAGGCCCGCGCGGAACTGGCCGAGGCCGGCGACCGGCTGGACCTGCTGCGCTTTCAGACCGGCGAACTGGCCGAACTGGCGCCGGAGCCCGACGAATACCCCGAGCTATCCACCGAACAGAGCCGGCTGGCGCACGGCACCGAGGTCCTGCAGGCCCTCCAGGCCGCCGACGACACCATCGGCGAGGACAACGGGCTGGATGCCCTCCTCGGCCAGATGCTGCACCGGCTGCAGGAGGCGGCCCGCCATGACAACCGCCTGCAGCCCGGGATCGAGCTGCTGGAATCGGCCCGCATCCAGATCGACGAGGCCGGAGACACCCTGCGCCGTCTGGCCGAGGACATCGACCCCGACCCGCAGCGCCTGGCGGAGCTGGATACGCGACTGGGGGAGTACCTGCGGCTGGCGCGCAAGCACCGGATGGAACCGGAGGAACTGCCCGGGCTGCAACGGCGTCTGATGGACGAACTGGAGCGTCTGGAATCCGGAGACCGCACGGTAGAAGAACTGGAAACCCGGGCCGCACAGACGCGTTCCGCGCTGGAGGACGCCGCGGCGGAACTCACCCGCGCACGCGAACAGGCCGCGCGGCGCATCGAGACCGCTGTCACCGAAACCATGCAGGAACTGGGCATGGCCGGCGGGCGCTTCGAGATCGCCGTGGAACCCGACGACGAACCCCGCGCCCACGGCGCCGACCGGGTGGAATTCCGCGTCGCCGCCAACCCCGGCCAGACCCCGCAGCCACTGGCCCGGGTGGCATCGGGCGGCGAACTGTCACGTATCGGCCTGGCCCTGCAGGTGCTCGCGAGCCAGCAGCAGACCGTGCCCACCCTGATCTTCGACGAGGTCGATTCGGGCATCAGCGGCGCGGTGGCCGAGGTCGTCGGGCGCAAGCTGCGGCGACTGGGGGAACGCCATCAGGTGCTGTGCGTCACCCACCTCGCGCAGGTCGCCGCGCAGGCCCATCATCAGCTGGAAGTGGCCAAGACCACGGCCGAGGATCACACCCGCACCGGCATCCGGCGTCTGGATCACGAGGACCGGGTGGACGCCCTGGCCCGTCTGATCGGCGGCAGCGCCCTCACCGAGAGCAGTCGCGCCCACGCACGGGAGCTGCTGGAAACGCCCGGCGATTGATCCCCGCTCCCGGGGGAGAAGGTTCAGGCGGGGCGGCGAGGGCAGGCCTCGTCGCTGCAGTCGCCGTACAACACCAGGGCATGATCCCGGATCGAAAACCCATGGTCACTGGCGATCTTCTGCTGGCGCTGCTCGATGGTCTCGTCGTAGAACTCCTCGACCCGCCCGCACTGGTTGCAGACGATGTGGTCGTGATGACCGCCACGCTCCAGCTCGAATACCGCCTGATTGCCTTCCAGATGCAGCCGGCACACCAGGCCCGCGGCCTCGAACTGGGTGAGCACGCGATACACCGTGGCCAGGCCGATCTCCTCGCCGGAATCCAGCAGCTCGCGGTAGATCGCCTCGGCCGTGAGGTGCCGCGTCTCCGACTGATCCAGGATCTCCAGGATCTTCATCCGCGGCAGCGTGACTTTCAGGCCGGCCTTCTTGAGATTGCTCGTTTCCATGCACGATCCCTGCATCGCGTCGGGCTCCGGGCATTGAGAGCCACCGGATGCTTTGGTGTACCATGCGCGTTTCCAGACTCGTTCAAGGTCCCGCGCGCTTGATGTACAAGATTCTCATTACTATCGCGGTCGCCGCAAGCACGCTTACCGCGTGCAGTGGCTTTAACCAGTTCCGTCTCGACGTGCAGCAGGGCAACGTGATCGACGCCACCGACGTCGCGCGCGTCCAGCCCGGCATGACGCCCGGCCAGGTGCGTTTCCTGCTGGGGACGCCGCAACTGGACGCGGCCTTCAAGAGCGAGGACCGCTGGGATTACGTCTATTATCGGCGTCCGGGGATCGGCCCCACCGAACGCCAGCGCGTGAGCGTGTATTTCCAGGACGGCGTGGTCGCCTACATCGACTCCGACGTGCCGCAGCCGGTCGCCCTGGAGGACCACCCGGTGGACATGGACGACTGAGGGAGACGGGCGGGCCGCGTCACCGGGGTCACGCCTCCCCGCCCTTTTCTTTCGTCTTGCCCTTGCCGGCGCGCTGGCGCCGGACCTCCTTCGGATCCGCGATCAGCGGCCGATAGACCTCCACCCGGTCGCGCGGCCGCAGCACGGTATCGCGGCGGGTAATCTTGCCGAAGATGCCGACCTTCGCATTGTCCAGATCGATCTCCGGAAATTGCCGGTCGATCTCGGACTGGCGCAGCGCCTGCTCCACGGTCGTTCCGGGCGAGACCTCCAGCGCAAGGATCACCTGACGGTCGGGCCGCGCATAGGCGACCTCGACCGTCATCGGCCCCTCGCCGCCATCGTCTGCCTCAGCCATTCCCGTGCACCTCCTGCGCGCGACGGACGAAGGCGTCCACCAGGGAGTTGGCGATCTGGTGGAACACCGGTCCGATGGCGAACGACATCAGCCGGCTGGCGAACTCGAATTCCAGCTCCAGCGAGATACGCGTGCCGCCGCCCTCCAGCTCGGTGAAGCGCCAGGTACCGTGCAGGCGCTGGAACGGCCCCTTCACCAGACGGATGTCGATGGACTCCGGCCGCCGCAGCGTGTTGCGGGTGGTGAACGACTTGTGCAGCGCCCCCTTGGCAAGCTCGATGGTGCCCTCCACCTGGGTCTCGGTCCGGTTGCGTGCGGACGCGCTGCGACAGCCCGGCAGGAATTCCGGGTAGGCGTCGATGTCGTCCACCAGGTCGAACATCTGTTCGCGCGAATGCGGTACGTCGGCCGAACGCTGGATCTTCGAGCCCATCAGATCAGCTCCACCGCACGCAGGAACACCAGCAGGATCGCGACCGGGGCGACGAAACGCACCAGGAAATACCACAGTCCGAACAGGCCCGGCGAGCGCATCGCCAGTTCCGCACTCACCGAACCCCGGGTCATGCGCCAGCCGGCGAACACCGCAATCAGGAAGCCACCCAGCGGCAGCAGGATGTTCGCGGTCAGGTAGTCGAGGAAATCAAGCACGCCCATGTCGAACAGGGTGTAGTCCGACCAGACGTTGAGCGACAGCAGCGCTGCGATCCCCAGGGTCCAGGCCGCGATCGCCAGCACCGTGGTCGCGGCCACCCGCGTCATGCCCACGGTTTCCACCAGCCAGGCCACGGCCGGCTCGGCGATCGAGATCGCCGAGGTCCAGGCCGCGAAGCTCAAGAGAATGAAGAACACCGTGCCGAAGATCAGCCCGCCGGGCATCTCGCCGAAGGCCAGCGGCAGGGTCACGAAGATCAGCCCCGGCCCCTCGCCCGGCGACAGTCCGGCGCCCAGCACGATCGGGAAGATCGCCAGCCCGGCCACGATCGCGACCAGGGTATCCGCCCCCACGACCACCCCGGCGGTGCGCGGGATGGAGGCGTCGCTCTGCAGATAGCTGCCGTAGATCATGATCGCCCCCATGCCCAGGCTCAGGGTGAAGAAGGCCTGCCCCATGGCCAGCAGCACCGCGTTGGCCGACAGCTCGGAGAAGTCCGGCGCCAGCATGAACGCCAGGCCCTCGGCGAAGTTGCCCTGCACCACCGCGTAGCCGACCATCACCAGCAGCATCACGAACAGCAGCGGCATGAGGATGGTCACGGCCTTCTCCAGCCCCGACTGCACCCCGCGCGCGACCACAATGCCCACCATCACCATGAAGATGGTGTGCCAGGCCAGCAGCGCCTCGGGCGATGCCAGCATGCCGTCGAACATCGCCTCGGAGCCCCCGGCGTCCAGGCCGACAAAGCCGCCCGCCCCGCTCTTGAAGATGTACGACAGGGCCCAGCCCGCGACCACCGAGTAGAACGACAGGATCAGGAAACCGGTCACCACGCCGATCCAGCCGATGGACGACCAGCCGGCCGACACCCCTTCCTCGCGCGACAGGCTGGTCATGGTGTTGATCGGCGACTGCCGCCCGCGACGGCCCAGCATGATCTCGGCGATCATCACCGGCAGGCCAATGAGCAATATGCAGCCCAGATACACCAGCACGAAGGCGCCACCGCCGTTCTCGCCGGCGATGTAGGGGAAACGCCAGATATTCCCGAGCCCGACGGCCGAGCCCGTCGCCGCGAGGATGAAGGCCAGGCGGGTGGTCCATTGACCATGGATCGATGCGGTGGGTGGCATGCGGATCTCCGTGTTTTTGCCCGTGGATTGTGAGCCAAGGCCGGCCGGCACTCAACTGAGTGCCGGTCCATGGATGCCCGCCGTTGACGCCTGGAGTACACTCCGCCCCCATGGGCAAGAAGAAGAAAACCGCCGGGGACGGCTCCAGTACCATCGCGCTCAACCGCCGCGCGCGTCACGACTACCACATCGAGGACCGGCTGGAAGCCGGGCTGGCCCTCGAGGGCTGGGAGGTCAAGTCGCTGCGGGCCGGCCGCGCACAGATCAGCGAGGCCTATGTCCTGCTGCGCAACGGCGAGGCATACCTGTTCGGCGCCCATTTCACTCCGTTGCCCACCGCCTCCACGCACATCAATCCGGATCCGAGCCGCACGCGCAAGCTCCTGCTGCACCGCTCCGAGATCAACCGACTGATCGGTGCGGTGGAACGCCGCGGCTTCACCCTGGTCCCGCTGGCCCTGTACTGGAAACGCGGTCGGGCCAAAGTGGAGATCGGCCTGGCCAAGGGCAAAAAGTCCTACGACAAGCGCGCCGACAAGAAGGAAAAGGACTGGCAGCGCGAACGCGCGCGCATCATGAAGAACGGCTGACGCGGCCTCACTCGCGGGCCGCGCGCCAGCGGCAGGCACCCCCGGCCGCCTCGTCCAGCACCGCCAGCAGCTCGGCATGGGCGGCCGCCTCCTCCGCCGACGGCTCCACGACCGGCAGGGGCTGCCCCGACCGCCGCGCCCGCGCCGGCGCCTGATCCCCCGCATCCTGCTCGCTGTCGCTGTCCAGGGTCAGGCTCACCTGCCCGCCGGTCATCGCCAGGTAGACATCGGCGAGCAGCTCCGCGTCCAGCAGCGCGCCGTGCAGCGTCCGGTCCGAGGCATCCACCCCGTAACGCTTGCACAGCGCGTCCAGCGAATTGCGGCTGCCCGGATGCATGCGCCGCGCCAGCACCAGCGAATCCAGCACCCCGCAGATCTCGCCGATGGAGCCCGCCGGCGCCTGCTCGCCCAGCAGCGCCAGCTCGTGATCGAGGAAGCCGATGTCGAACGGGGCGTTGTGAATCACCAGTTCCGCCCCGCGCACGAACTCCACGAATTCCCCGGCCAGATCGGCGAAACGCGGCTTGTCCGCGAGAAACTCGTTGTCGATCCCGTGCACCGCCACCGCACCGGCGTCGATCTCCCGGTCCGGCTGGATATAGTGATGCCACACCCGGCCGGTCGGCCGGCGATTGTCCACCTCCAGACAGCCGATCTCGATGATGCGGTGCCCGTCCGCCGGTTCCAGGCCGGTGGTCTCGGTGTCCAGCACGATCTGGCGCATGTTGCGTTCCCTTCAGTTCGGTCGTCCCGCGGATGGCTCAGCTGGCCGCCCCGCTCAGGAGTTCATCGATGCCGGCATTCGCCAGCTCGTCGGCGCGTTCGTTCTCCGGGTGCCCGCTGTGGCCGCGGACCCAGTACCACTCGATCGAATGGCGCGCCGCCTCGGCATCCAGGGCCTCCCAAAGATCCCGGTTCTTCACCGGCTGGCCGCTGGCCGAGCGCCAGTTGCGCCGTTTCCAGCCGGGCAGCCATTCGGTCACGCCCTGCTTCACGTACCTGGAATCGGTGACCAGCTCCACCCGGCAGGGCCGCTGCAGGGTCTCCAGCGCCCGGATGGCCGCGGTCAGCTCCATGCGGTTGTTGGTGGTCTCGGCCTCGCTGCCGTACAGCTCGCGCTCGTGCCCGCGGTAGCGCAGCACCGCCCCCCAGCCGCCGGGACCGGGGTTGCCGCGGCAGGCGCCGTCGGTATAGATGTACACCTGCTCGTCGTCGTCACTCATTGCCGTCCCTCGTTCGGCCGCGTTCGCCGGCGCATGATACGCGCGAAACGGCCACGCCGGGAGCACCCGTCGGCGGCGCGAAGCGCAGCGCACGTGCCGGCCGCAGGGGCTCCTCCACCCGCTTGTGCGCGATGGTCAGGATGACCCCGGCCAGCGGGGGAAGTCCACGCAGGGCCCAGCGGTCCAGTCGTGCCAGCCGGCGCTGCCAGGCCACCGACAGGCCGGGCGGCAGCACGCTGAGGTTCCATTGCTCCAGCACTTCCAGGCCGGCGGCCGCCAGCATCCCGCGATAGCGTACGCTGCGCAGTCCCTCGGGCAGCGGGGACGGGCGCAGGCCGGCTTCCGGATCGCCGTGCAGCCGGTTGGCCTCCAGCATGAACAGATGCCCCTCGGGCTCCAGGACCCGGGCCGCCTCGTTGACCACCACCTGCGGCTCCGGACTCCAGCTGCAGGGATGGCCCAGCACGATGATCCGCGCCCCGGCGGATTCCAGCGCCCAGGACTCCGGATCGATCCGGACCTGCGCCCCCGGGCCCGCCACGCGCAGGACCCGTGCCTGATCCGGGGCGTCGGGATCCATCAACGGCGCCGGCGCCAGCTCCACCGCGACGTTCAGCGGGCTCCCGGTCGCGTGGCGGCGCATGCGGTCCAGCAGGCGCGCGCGCACCCGCTGGCCCTGAGGCTGGGCATACCACCGGGCGAGGCAATCGCGTGCGCGTGCTTGGTGCTCCGGGTTGGCTGGTTTATCCTTCGTCCCCATGAAACTTCGATGCCCCGCTGTCCCCGTTCGCCCGCTGGCCCTCGCCGTTACCGTGGCCCTGTTCTCCGGTTGTAGCCTACACGACCGCGAGCGGTCACTGGATACTGCCGACACCGGTGCCGGGAGTCCGGCCGAGGCGCGTACGCCACAGGCGCGCACCTACGACACCGAAGACGTCGAAGCCGCCATGCAGCGCCAGGCCGAGAAGGCGGAAAAGCGTGCCGCCGAAACCGACGACCTGTGGGAACGTGCCCGGCTGAACTACGGTTTCAGCGACGAACTCGACCACGATCGCGTCCAGCGTTATCTCGACCATTATCGCGATCAGCCGCGGATCATCGAACTCTCCACGCGGCGGGCCGAACCCTTCGCCTATTTTATCCTGTCGGAGCTCGAGGCTCGCGACATGCCGGCGGAACTCCTGCTGCTTCCCATCGTGGAGAGCGGCTATGCCCCGGAAGCCACCTCCAGCGGACGTGCCGCCGGGATCTGGCAGTTCATACCGTCCACCGGGGATCATTTCGACCTGCACCGCGACGACTGGTACGACGGCCGGCGCGATGTCTACCAGTCGACCCTGGCGGCACTCGACTATCTCGAATACCTGCATTCCCGCTTCGACGACTGGTACCTCGCCCTGGCCGCCTACAACTGGGGCCAGGGGAACGTCCGCCGGGCGATGGATGCCAATGCCGCGCAGGGCCGCGACACCGACTACTGGAGCCTCGACCTGCCGGCCGAACCGCATGCCTACGTTCCCCGCCTGCTGGCCCTGCGCGAGCTGTTCCGCGCCCCGGATGAACACGGTGTGACCCTGACCCCCGTGGCCAACGAACCGGCACTCGAGATCATCCGCCCGGAACGCCAGGCGGATCTGGCCCTGGTCGCGGACATGGCCGAGCTGGACCGCGCCGAGCTGGAACGCCTGAACCCCGGCTACCACCGGCACGCCACGCATCCCGAACATGCGCGGCACCTGTTCGTGCCGGCCGAAGCCGCGGACCGTCTGGAAACCGCGCTGGCGGAACACGGCGACGATCCGCTGCTGCGTTTCCGCGAATACACCGTGCGCGCGGGCGACAACCTCGGCCGTATCGCACGCGACGCCGGCACCGAGGTCGCGGTCGTACGGCAGATGAACGATCTCAATGGCGACCTGATTCGCGCGGGCCAGACCCTGCGCCTGCCAGTGGGCGGGGACGACGCCGGGGCCACCACCGCCGTCGCCGAGGCCGGCGATGCGGATTCACTGACGGAATACGAAGTCCGCCGCGGCGACAGCCTCTGGACCATCAGCCAGTCCACCGGCATGAGCCTGAGCGAACTGCGCCGGGTCAACGACCTCGGGCGCGACACCACCCTGCAGCCCGGGGATGTACTCCAGGTCGCGGCGGCACACGGCGATGAAGGCACGGTGCAGTACGAGGTCCGCCCGGGGGATTCGCTGTCCGGCATCGCCCGGCGCTTCGAGGTCTCGGTGGACGACGTGCGGCGCTGGAACGGCCTTAACGGCGACCGCATCCGCGCCGGCGAGACCCTGGTCCTGCACATCGAGCGCGACGATGACGCGACCGTGGCCCGCGCGGACACCTGACGCGCTGGCCCGACCCGGGGCACATCGGTATGATCCCGGAAACACGCGTCCGCGACGCCAATCGCATCAAACCAGCAAGGAGAGTTTCATGGGCTTTCTCACCGGCAAGCGCGCCCTGGTCGTCGGGGTCGCCAGCAACCGTTCCATCGCCTATGGCATCGCCGCGGCGCTGCACCGGGAGGGCGCGGAGCTGGCCTTCACCTATCAGAACGAACGGATGCGCGACCGCGTGGAAAAACTGGTCGCCGATTTCGACTCGGACATCCTGATCCCCTGCAACGTCGAGAGCGACGAAGAGATCGAACAGGTCTTCGAGCACCTGGACGACTACTGGGACGGCGTCGACATTCTGGTTCACTCCGTGGCCTATGCGCCCAAGGAGGAACTGGACGGCGATTTCCTCGACAACATGACGCGCGACGGCTTTCGCACCGCGCATGATGTCAGCTCCTACTCGCTGGCGGCCTTCGCCAAGGCCGGACGCGCGATGATGAAGGATCGCGATGCCTCCATCCTGACGCTCAGCTACCTGGGCGCCCAGCGATCCATGCCCAACTACAACGTGATGGGTCTGGCGAAGGCGAGCCTCGAAGCGAATGTCCGCTATCTGGCCTACACCCTCGGTCCGGAGGGCACCCGCGTGAACGCCGTCTCCGCCGGCCCCATCCGCACCCTCGCGGCATCCGGGATCGGGGATTTCAAGCGCATCCTCGACCATGTCGAGAGCAACGCCCCGCTGCGGCGCAACGTCACCATTGATCAGGTTGGCAATGCCGGGGCGTTCCTGTGCTCCGACCTGGCCTCCGGAATCACCGGCGAGGTGATGTACGTCGACTCCGGCTACAACACCGTCGGCCTCGGCCAGCACGAGATCGGCCTCGACAGCTAGGCCACAAGCAGCGGCCTGCCGGCTGCCGGGGCTCTGAACCGAGAAAGGCCCGGCCAGTCATCTGGCCGGGCCTTTTTTGTGCGCGGCCGGGCGGTCTGGGTACCGCCCGGCTCTTTCTCTACTCCCTCTAATCCAGGTTCTCCGGATACCGCTGAATATCGGCCTCGGACTCCAGCCACTCCAGATAGGCACGCATCTCGGCACCGCCGTAGGCGTTGCGCAGCTGATCGCGGGCCTGCTGGCGCAGAGCCGGGTCCTCCTGCATGCCCCCGGCCTGCACCGCCTCCAGGGCCACCACGGCAAAGTCACCACCGGACAGCGTCAGGCCCGCCAGCCGCGGTGCGTCCTCCTCGGCTGCGGCCAGACGGAACACCGGTGCCACCAGGCCGTCCGGCACGTCACCGTCGCGGGTATCCCGGCGCAGCTCGCGCGAGCGCGTCCAGCTGCCCTCGTCTTCGATGGCGGCCGCCCAGTCGTCGGCCTCGCGCAGGTCTTCCAGCAGGGCCTCGCCGGCTTCGCGCGCCGCGTCGGCGGCCGCTTCGGCCTGCAGCCGGGCCCGAATCTCGTCCTCGACCTCGGCCAGAGGACGCAGCTCCGCCTCTTCCCGCTCGGCCACGCGCAGCACGATCGTCGAGCCATCATCAAGATCCAGCGCATCGCTGTTCTCTCCGCGCTCGCGCACCCGCTCGCCGAAGGCCGCATCGCGCACGGAACGCGAGTCCGCGATCCCGCTGCCCGAGTTGCGGGTGAACCAGTCGCTCGTGCGGATCTCCAGCCCGGTCGCCTCGGCCGCGGGCTCCAGACTTTCCGGGAACTCGACACTCAGCGACATCAGGTCGTCCAGCGCATCGATCTGCATCTGCTCGGCACGCCGGTCGCGCAGGTCGGATTCCACGTCGTCACGCACCTGCTCCAGCGGCTGTGCGCGGGCATCCTCGACCGCAGTCACCTGGATGATGTACCAGCCCTGATCGGTCCGCACCGGCTGGCTCACCATCCCCTCGGGCAGACTGAAAATCACCGTCTCCAGGGTCGACGATCCCAGATCCCCGCGGGCCAGCTCACCCATGCGTCCGCCCCGCGGCGCGCTCAGGGAGTCCTCGGAGTATTCCTCGGCAAGCTCTGCAAAATCTTCGCCGTCCTCGACCCGTTGATGCAGCTCGCCAATCCGTGCCTCGGCGTCATCCTCGTCCGCCAGGCGAATGACCCGGACATCACGCAGTTCCGGTTCCTCGTAACGCGACCGGTTGGCACGGTAGTGCTCCTCGATGTCTTCCTCGCTCAGCTCGACGGCCTCTTCCAGCGATGCCGGATCGAGCTGAAGATACTCCACCCGCAGACGCTCTTCGGTCGTGAACTCGTCCGGATTCGCCTCGTAGTACGCCTCAACGGCGTCCTCATCCACCACGCCGGGGCGATCGAAGTCTTCCGCCGCGAACACCCGCCAGCTCACCGTGCGCACCTGATTGCGCAGCGCGGCGTACTCGTCCACCAGGGCTTCATCGAAACGCCCCGACTCGCGAATCCCGGTCTGGATCTGCGACATCACCAGCGAGCGACCGATGTCATCCTCGAAATCCGCGGGGCTGATGCGCTGGGCCGACAGCAGCTGGGAATAGCGCTCGGGACTGAACTGCCCGCCCTCCTGAAACACCGGCATCGCACGGATCTCGCGGCGCACCGATTCGCTGGCGGCGGTAAACCCGAGATCAGCAGCCGCCTGACGCAACAGGGTCTCGCGAATCAGGCTCTCCAGCGCCTGCAGCCGAATCCCCTCGTCGTCGAATTCGTCCGGGATCTCGCCGCCGAACATGCGGCGGAGCTCATCACGCTGGGCGCGCGCCTCCTGATGCACGGACCGGGTATCGATGTCCACGCCGTTGACCTCGGCAGCCACGATGTCGCCGGCTCCGCCGAAATATTCGCCCACGCCCCACAGGGCGAAGGGGACCGCGATCAGGCCGATGATTACGTAGGCGAGCCAGCCGGTCGCCCGATCTCGAATTGCTTGCAGCATGCTGGTTTTGTCCGTTCGGGTTCAGCAGGAAAAACAGATCAATGGTAGCAGGCGCGTCCTCCGCCGTCTGTCGGACGCACCAACAAAAAAGGCGCCCCGGAGGGCGCCTTTCGAAATATGGCGGAGCGGACGGGACTCGAACCCGCGACCCCCGGCGTGACAGGCCGGTATTCTAACCAACTGAACTACCGCTCCGTATTCTTTTCAGCGCAGCCGCATCGAGCAGGTCTGCGCCTGGTGGGTGCTGACGGATTCGAACCGCCGACATTCGCCTTGTAAGGGCGACGCTCTACCAACTGAGCTAAGCACCCGGTAAAGCTCTTTAGTTTACCCGATCCTTCAACGCTTTGCCAGCCTTGAAACCGGGCGTTTTCGACGCGGCGATCTGAATCGTCTCGCCGGTGCGCGGGTTGCGCCCCGTGCGCGCCTCACGTTCGCGGACGAGGAACGTCCCGAAGCCAACCAATGATACCTGATCACCCTTGGCAAGGGAATCCCCGATTACGCTGACCATGGCATCGACCACCTTGCCGGCCTGAGCCTTGGGAACATCGGCTTCCGCGGCGATCGCGTCGATCAATTCGGATTTATTCATGAAACGGTTCCTTATCGTTTTGGTGACTCGGGCGTGCAGCCGGCAGAGCCAAGCTTACAACAATCCGGGCCGATGCCGCCACGGCCTGTGCAGGGAACGGGAATGGGTTCGACAGCCGGATCCGGACAATGCGATCAGGGTTATAGCAAGGCTGCGAAAATGGTGTCAAACGCCGGTCGCCGCTCCCTGCGACCGGCTCGACAAAAGCCCTCTCCCCCGGGCCCTCTCCCCCGGGTGTGCGGACCGATCAGTGATGCCGGACCCGGCCACGCCCCCGCGACGGTTTCTTCTTGTCGGAGACGACTTCTTCGGCGGGCTCCTCGCCCTCCGCCGATTCGCCGGTACGGGCTTCCGGCATCTCGGCCAGGGCGACTTCCAGGACCTCGTCGATCCAGCGCACCGGGCGAATATCCAGCTTCTGCTTGATGTTCTTCGGGATATCCACCAGATCCTTCTCGTTTTCCTCGGGGATCAGGACCGTACGGATACCCCCGCGATGCGCCGCCAGCAGTTTCTCCTTGAGCCCGCCGATCGGCAGCACCTGCCCGCGGAGGGTGATCTCGCCGGTCATGGCCACATCGGCACGGACCGGGATGTTCGTCAGCGCAGAAACAATGGCCGTGCACATGCCGATCCCGGCCGAAGGACCGTCCTTGGGCGTGGCGCCCTCGGGGACGTGGATGTGGAGGTCCTTTTTCTCGTGGAAGTTCTCTTCCAGGCCGAGGGCGGCGGCGCGGGACCGGACCACCGTGAGCGCGGCGTGGACCGACTCCTGCATCACGTCACCGAGCTTGCCGGTCTGCTGGGTCTTGCCCTTGCCGGGCACCACCGAGGACTCGATGGTCAGCAATTCACCGCCCACCTCGGTCCACGCCAGCCCGGTGACCTGGCCGACCCGGTCGGCCTCGTCGGCCTGGCCGAAGCGGTAGCGCCGCACACCCAGGTACTTGTCCAGGGTCTTGGGCGTCACCGAAGTCATGCGGTCGGCGTCCCTGCCCTTCGACAGGGTGCGCTGCTTGACCACCTTGCGGCAGATCTTGGCGATCTCGCGCTCCAGCGCACGCACCCCGGCCTCGCGGGTGTAGTAGCGGACCACGTCGCGCACCGCCGCATCGGAGATGTTGATCTCGCCCTTCTTCAGACCGTTGGTCTTGATCTGCTTGGGGATCAGGTAGGTGTGCGCGATGTTGACCTTTTCGTCCTCGGTGTAGCCGGACAGGCGGATCACTTCCATGCGGTCCAGCAGCGGCCCGGGGATGTGCATGCTGTTGGCCGTGGCCACGAACATCACGTCCGAGAGATCGAAGTCCACCTCCAGGTAGTGGTCACTGAAGGTGTGGTTCTGTTCCGGATCCAGTACCTCGAGCATCGCCGAGGCCGGATCGCCACGGAAATCCATGGCCATCTTGTCGATCTCGTCGAGCAGGAAAAGCGGGTTGCGCACCCCGACCTTGGACAGGTTCTGGATGATCTTGCCCGGGAGCGACCCGATATAGGTGCGCCGGTGACCGCGAATCTCGGCCTCGTCACGCACTCCGCCCAGCGCCATGCGCATGAACTTGCGGTTGGTGGCCCGCGCGATGGACTGCCCCAGCGAGGTCTTGCCGACGCCGGGAGGCCCCACCAGACACAGGATCGGGCCCTTCAGCTTGCGCACGCGCGACTGCACCGCGAGATATTCCAGGATGCGCTCCTTGACCTCTTCCAGCCCGTAGTGATCCTCGTTGAGGATCTTCTCGGCACGCTTGAGATCCTTGGAGACGCGGGTCTTCTTCTTCCACGGCAGCGACACCAGCCAGTCGATGTAGCTGCGCACCACCGTCGCCTCGGCGGACATCGGCGACATCATCTTGAGCTTGTTGAGCTCGGCGGTCGCCTTCTTCTTCGCCTCTTCGGACATCCCGGCGTTTTCGATCTTTTCCGCCAGGTCCTCCTGCTCGTTGGGTGCGTCCTCGAGGTCGCCCAGCTCCTTCTGAATGGCCTTCATCTGCTCATTCAGGTAGTACTCGCGCTGGGACTTCTCCATCTGCTGCTTCACGCGACCGCGGATCTTCTTCTCGATCTGCAGCACGTCCATCTCGCCCTCGATCTTGGCGACCAGATGCTCCAGGCGCTGGCGCACATTGGCGATCTCGAGGACCTGCTGTTTCTCCTCGAGCTTCAGCGACATGTGCGCGGCGATGGTGTCGGCCAGACGCGAGGTGTCGTCGATCCCGGCCAGCGAGGTCAGGATCTCGGGCGGGACCTTCTTGTTCAGCTTGATGTACTGCTCGAACTGGTTCAGCGCGGAGCGCCCGAGGACCTCGAGTTCCTTGTCCTCGGTATCGAATTCCTCGTCGATCAGCTTGATGTCGGAGACGAAGTAGTCTTCTTCCTGCTCCGGATCCCCGGTGGTGGAGACATCCATCACGCGGGCACGCTGCGCGCCTTCCACCAGCACCTTGATGGTGCCGTCGGGCAGGCGCAGGAGCTGGAGGATGTTGCCGAGGGTCCCGATCTCGTGGAGATCCCCGGCGTCGGGTTCGTCCACCTCGGCGCTCTTCTGCGCGACAAGGAGGACCTGCTTGTTCTCTGCCATCGCCGAATCCAGCGCGCGAATCGATTTCTCGCGCCCGACGAACAGCGGAATGACCATGTGCGGATACACCACGACATCGCGCAGCGGCAGCACCGCAACGCGCTTCACGGGCGATTCCACCTCGTTCTGGGAAGGACGGTCGTCGGTCATGTGGCCCCCTCAGGGCTGGGCGAATGTAGGGGGGAAATGGGGGCGACCCGCGCGGCTTTCAAGGGTCGCCCGGCCGATGTTTCCCGCTCAGGAGTCCGCGGCGGCCTGCCGGGTGTACGAGGTGTTGTCGTATATCAGGTAGGGCTCGGCGTCCCCGCGGATCACCGCCTCGTCGATCACGACCTTGGTGACCCCCTCCATGGACGGCAGTTCGTACATCGTGTCCAGCAGGATGTTCTCCAGGATGGTCCGCAGGCCGCGGGCACCGGTCTTGCGCTCCAGCGCCTTCGCGGCGATCGCGTGCAGTGCATCGTCGCGGAACTCCAGTTCGACACCCTCCATCTCGAACAGCCGTGCATACTGCTTGATCAGCGCGTTCTTCGGCTGCGTGAGGATCGTGATCAGCGCATCCTCGTCGAGCTCGTCCAGGGTCGCCTGCACCGGCAGACGCCCGACGAATTCCGGGATCAGGCCGTAACGCACCAGATCGTCGGCCTCCAGCTGCTTCAGCCAGCGGTCCGAGGAGGCGTCCTCGTCCTTGCTTGCCAGCGCCGCGGAAAAACCGATGCCGGTCCCTTTCTCCGCCCGCTGCTGGATCACCTTGTCCAGGCCGGAGAAGGCACCACCGCAGATGAACAGGATGTTGCTGGTGTCGACGTTCAGGAATTCCTGCTGCGGATGCTTGCGTCCGCCCTGCGGCGGGATCGAGGCGGTCGTGCCCTCGATCAGCTTGAGCAGGGCCTGCTGCACGCCCTCGCCCGAGACATCACGGGTGATCGAGGGGTTGTCGGCCTTGCGCGACACCTTGTCGATCTCGTCGATGTAGACGATCCCGCTCTCGGCCTTCTCGACGTCGTAATCGCACTTCTGCAGCAGCTTCTGAATGATGTTCTCGACGTCCTCGCCAACGTAGCCCGCCTCGGTCAGGGTGGTCGCGTCGGCGATGGTGAACGGGACGTTGAGCACCCGCGCAAGGGTCTCCGCCAGCAGGGTCTTGCCGGATCCGGTCGGGCCGATCAACAGGATGTTGGACTTCGACAGCTCCACTTCATCCTTGCCGGCCCGCGCCTCCATGCGCTTGTAATGGTTGTAGACGGCGACGGAGAGGATCTTCTTCGCGTCGTTCTGGCCGATTACGTAATCATCCAGGGTGTCCCGGATTTCACGGGGCCGCGGCAGCGAGGCATGCTCGGTCTGGCCGGCCTCCTGCATTTCCTCGCGGATGATGTCGTTGCACAGCTCAACGCACTCATCGCAGATGAACACGGAGGGTCCCGCGATCAGCTTGCGCACCTCGTGCTGGCTTTTCCCGCAGAAGGAGCAGTACAGCAGCTTGCCGTCCGCGGGAGGGGTCTTGTCGTCGCTCATCCGTTGCCCTCGATTGGATTGCAATTCCTTTCGAACATGCCCCGTTTCGCCGACCGGTGCAAACGAGCCAAGTGTTCGTGCGGTCTAGGCATCAGGATCCGGCTTTCTCGCCGGCTTCCGCACGATCGGCCAGCACGTTGTCGACCAGGCCGTATTCCTGCGCTTCGGCCGCGGTCATGAAGCGGTCGCGATCCGTGTCCTGCTCGATCTGTTCCACCGTCTGACCAGTGTGCTTCGCCAGCACGCGGTTGAGTTCTTCCTTGATCTTGAGGATCTCGCGGGCATGGATGTCGATGTCCGTCGCCTGACCCTGGAAGCCGCCCAGGGGCTGGTGGATCATCACGCGCGAATGCGGCAGGGCGTAGCGCTTGCCCTCGGCGCCGCCGGCCAGCAGCACCGCCCCCATGCTCGCCGCCTGGCCCACGCAAAGCGTGGACACCTGCGGCTTGATGAACTGCATGGTGTCGTAGATCGCCATGCCGGCAGTGACCGCACCACCGGGCGAATTGATGTAGAGGCTGATTTCCTTGTCCGGATTCTCGGATTCCAGGAACAGCATCTGCGCGACGATCACGTTGGCCATGTAGTCCTCGACCGGCCCCACGCAGAAGATCACCCGGTCTTTCAGCAGCCGGGAGTAGATGTCATAGGCGCGTTCGCCGCGGGCGGTCTGCTCGACCACCATCGGCACCAGGTTCAGGCCCTGGGTATGCTGCGCGCCCTGATCGCCCATGTCGTGCGTCATTCGCTCGACTCCTTGTTCGGATTCATTACGTCCTGGAAGGTGGTGGGCTTGTCGGTGACGTTGCCCTGTTCCACCACCCAGTCCACCACCTGGTCTTCCAGGACGATGGACTCCAGGTTCTGCATGGCCTGGGGCTGCGTGCGGTAGTACTGCTTGACCTCTTCGGGGTCTTCGTAGGTCGCGGCCATGTTGTCGAGCTCCTGCTCGACCCGCTCGCGATCCACCTCGAAGCCCTTGTCGTCGATCAGATGCCGCAGCACCAGGCCCAGGCGCACCCGCCGTTTCGCCTCTTCCTCGAACAGGCTGTCCGGCAGCGGTTGCGTCTGCTCCGCCCCGCCGAACCGCTTCTCGGCGTCTTCGCGCAGGCGGTTGATTTCGGACTTCACCAGGGCATCCGGCAGGTCGAAGCCGTGGCGTTCCACCAGCGCATCCATGACCTGCTGCTTGATCTTGCTCTTCAGAGCCTGATTCAGCTCCCGCTCCATGTTGGACCGCACATCCTCGCGAAGTTTCTCCACCGAGCCGTCCTCGATGCCGAATTTCTCCGCAAAGGCCGCGTCGACCGCGGGCAGCCGGGCCTCTTCCACCGCCTTGACCGTGATGTCGAAGGTCGCTGTCCGGCCCTTGAGGACCTCCGCCGGGTAATCCTCGGGGAAGGTGACCTCGATGGTCTTTTCCTCGCCCGTTTTCACGCCTTCGAGCTGGTTCTCGAACTCCGCCAGCAGCCGCCCGCTGCCGATCTCCACCTGAAAGTCCTCGGCCTGTCCGCCCTCGAAGGCCTCGCCGTCGAGCTTGCCGAGGAAGTCCAGGGTGATGCGGTCGCCCGAGGCCGCCGCACGCTCGACCGCCTGCCATTCCTTGTGCTGTTCGCGCAGGGTGTCGATCACGCGATCGATGTCCTCGTCACCGATTTCGGCCACCGGGCGTTCGATCTCGACCCCGGACAGGTCGGCGACCTCGATCTCCGGGAAGACCTGAAAGGACGCCTCGAACTCGATCGGCTGACCGTTTTCCACCGATTTCGGCTCGATGCTCGGGCTGCCGGCCGGCTCCAGGCCCTCCTGCTGCACCGCCTCGCGGTAACTCTCCTGCAGGACTTCGCTGAGCACCTCCTGGTACACCCCGGCCCCGTAGCGCTGACGCACCACCTTGAGCGGCACCTTGCCCGGGCGGAACCCGTCGAGCCGGACCCGCTTGGCGAGGTTCTTCAGGCGGTTGTCGACCTCGGTGTCGACGCGTTCGGAGGGGACCTGGACGGTCATCTTGCGGTCCAGGTTGCCAGTGGCTTCAACGGAAACTTGCATGGAGGGCCTCGTCAAATGGTTCGGAAATCGTCGTGTCCGGGCGCGGGGCCGTCGTCTCGCGGCCGGACGGGGTTCCTGGTGCGAAAGGAGAGACTCGAACTCTCACGGGTGTTACCCCACTGGGACCTAAACCCAGCGCGTCTACCAGTTCCGCCACTTTCGCCGTTGGTTTCGTAACCCGACATTGTAGCGTGTCTGCATGCCGGAAACACAAAAGGCCCGCTGAACGGGCCTTGTGCCGGTCCGGGACCGGGGAGATGGTGGGTCGTGTAGGATTCGAACCTACGACCAATGGATTAAAAGTCCACTGCTCTACCAACTGAGCTAACGACCCGTGTGATCTGCAACGGGGGCGTAGTGTACGGCCCCGTCACCAAAACGCAAGGCGGGCCGCGATCGCGGCCCGCCCGGGCAGAAGGTTCCCGCCCCGCCGGCGATCAGATCGCTTCGAGGCTGCGCATCTTCGACGGCAGGAGCTTCATGTCCACCAGCGAGGTGATCAGCGCCTTGCCGAAGCTGGCTTCGTCTTCGTAGACCATCTTGTAGTACTGGATCTTCATGGTCAGGGCCGCGCCGAACACGATGAAGATGAAGGTCAGGAACCCGCCGATCGCCAGCGTGGAGACCCCGGTGATGGCCTGCCCCACGGTACAGCCCATCGCGAGGATGCCGCCCACGCCCATCAGGATGCCCCCGGCGAAGTGGTTCCAGAAATCACGCAGGGACGAGAACCACTCAATGCGGAAGCTGCGCGACACCAGCGACCAGAAGAACGAGCCCAGGATCACGCCCGCCAGCGCCATCACGCCGAAATACAGGAAGCGGCTGTCGAAGCCTTCCTTCACGTAGGCCGCGCTCTGGCCCATCGGCGCGATGAAGGTGAAGGACTGGTTGTTCCAGAAACGCACCTGGTCGGCCGGGCGCTCTTCACCGGGCTCGCCCAGGAAATCCCAGTCGGCCAGATAGGCCGTCGGGGTGTAGGTGTCACCCATCTCGTCGGCGACCTGCACGTTGCTGGTCAGCCACCAGGCACCGATCACCACCAGGCCGATCACCAGCCCGCCCAGGATGTTGTCGAAGCTCTTGCGGAAGTCCGCCGCCTTGAAGATCAGCGCCAGCAGCAGCACGCCGATGACCAGGCCCAGCACCAGACGCGCGGTGCCGTCGGCATCGCCCGCGACGATCGAGCCAAGATCCTGGCCGCCGGACAGCGTGATCGCGGTGGCGTCCATCCAGCCGAACAGCAGCTGATTGAGGGTCTCGCCGGTGCCGAACACCGACTGCGTGCTCAGCAGGAAGTAGGCGACGATGCCGATCAGGACCATCACCATCACCGACTTGATGTTGCCGCCGCCCACGCGCACCAGGGTCTTGTTACCGCAGCCCGAGCCGTAGGTCATGCCGATCCCGAACAGGAAACCGCCCAGCACGTGCCCGAGCCAGTTCAGGTTGTCCATGCGATAGGGAGGAAACGAACCTTCGGCGCTCAGCACGCCAAAGAATTCCAGGGTGCTCACGCCCAGCATGGCCACGGCGATGGCCAGCAGCCAGGAGCGCATGCGCCCGGTGTCACCCATGTTCACCCAGTCGGAGACCGCACCCATGGTGCAGAAGTTGGTCTTGTTGGCGACCGCCCCCATGATGAAGGCGAGGATGAACGTTCCGACCAGCACCGCCGTGGCGGCTGCGGAAAAGCTGGAGAATTCCATGCGTCAAACCCTCTTGATCAGTTGTCACTCGGGCTGCACGACCGACCGGAGCAAGGTATCCGGTTTCGCCGTTCAGGGCCGCGCAGCATACATCGACCACCAGACGAGATCGAGAGAGGTTTCATTCCGTGCTTCCCCGGGCGAATCTTCCGGGGCCGGGGCTCATCCGGCGTAACGGGTGGGATCGGGGATCCCGGCCGCCGCAAAACCGTCGGCACGCAGGCGGCAGGAATCGCAGGTGCCACAGGCGCGCCCGTCCGCGTCGGCCCGGTAACATGACACCGTCAGCGAATAGTCCACGCCCAGACGCGCCCCTTCGCGGATGATCTGCGCCTTGCTCAGATGCATCAGCGGGGCCTCCACCGACCATGGCGCGCCCTCCACGCCGGTGGCCGTCGCGACGCGCGCCAGCGACTGAAAGGCCTCGATGAACGCGGGGCGGCAGTCGGGATAGCCGGAGTAGTCGACCGCGTTGGCGCCCACCACCAGACGGTGGGCGCCCAGGGTCTCGGCAAACCCCAGGGCCAGCGACAGAAACACGGTGTTGCGCGCCGGCACGTAGGTCACCGGGATACCCTCGCCGCCGGCCTCGGGCACCTCGATGGCCGAGTCGGTCAGCGCGGAGCCGCCAATGGCAGTCAGGTCGACATGCACCACGCGATGGTCGGCCACCCCGGCGGCCGCGGCCACACGCCGCGCCGCCTGCAGCTCGGTGGCGTGGCGCTGCCCGTAGTCCACCGACAGGGCGTGGCATTCCAGCCCCTGCTCCTGCGCCAGCGCCAGGCAGGTGGCCGAGTCCAGTCCGCCCGACAGCAGGACCACGGCGCGTTCATTCACCCCCGTGGCCATCAACGCCCCGGCTCGTCGCCCCACAGCCACTTGTGCAGCTGCACCTGAAAACGTACCGGCTGGCGTTCGGCCACGATCCAGTCGGCCAGCAGCCGCGGCTCCAGCTCGCCATGTACCGGGGAAAACAGGACTTCCACCGCCGGATCCAGGCCCATCCCGGGGAGGGCGTCACGCGCCCATTCGAAATCCGCCCGGTTGGCGAGGACGAACTTCAGCTGGTCGCCCTCCCCCAGATACGCGAGGTTTTCCGCCCGGTTACGCCCGGACTCGCAGGACGCGGGTGCCTTCCAGTCCATGACCAGCCCGGCGCGCGGATCCACGTCGCTCACGTCCATGGCACCGGAGGTCTCGATGGTGACCGCCAGGCCGGCATCGCACAGGCCCGTGATCAGGGCACGGCTGCCCGGCTGGGCCAGCGGCTCGCCCCCGGTGACGCACACGTGGCGCACCCCCTCGCCCGTCACCCGCTGCAGCACCGTGTCCACGTCGGTGGTCTCGCCGCCCTCGAAGGCGTATTCGGTGTCACACCAGCGACAGCGCAGCGGGCAGCCGGTCAGGCGCACGAACACCGTGGGCCAGCCCACCTGCGCGGCCTCGCCCTGCAACGAAACGAACATCTCGCTCAGGCGCAGCCGGAGCGCGCCCCCGGACGCGGAGGCCGGTGCCGAGGTGCGGCGCAGCGGTGCTTCCACGCTCACGAGCCGTCCATCCGCTGCAGGCGTTCGCGCGCGAGGCGATCCAGCGTGGTGCCGCCGTATTCCTCGCGCACCTGTTCCAGCGCCTCGCTTGCGGCCTCGAAATCCTCGAGCTCGTAATGCGAGTAACCGATCTTCAGCAGGGCATCGCCCTGCTTGTCACTCTCCGGGAACTGCTCACGCAACCGCTCGAAGTCTTCCAGCGCGGCCTCGAAATCGCCACTGGCGTATTTGGCTTCGGCCAGCCAGTACCAGGCGTTGGCGGCAAAATCCCCGTCCGGGAACCGCTCGATGAACGCCTCCAGCTGCCGGATCGCCCCGGCATAATCCCCGTCCATCAGGACCGAGAAGGCCTCCTGGTAGGCCTCCTGCTCGCCCGCGTCCGGCAGATCGAAATCCACCACTTCTTCTTGCGGCGCCTCGCCTTCGCTGGCGACGCCTCCGGCCTCCAGCGTCGCCAGCCGCTCGTCCAGATGAGCAAACTGGTCCCGCTGGCGCTCTTCCAGGCGGTCAAGGCGGTGATTCAGGGTATCGACTTCTCCGCGCAGATTGCGCAGATCCCGCTGCATCTCCTCGACGCCGCGCAGCATGTCCGCCAGCGCACTGGAATCCAGCCTGCGCTCGATGCGATCCAGCCGGCGGTCCAGCTCGCGCACCTGCGACTGCGTCGCCACGATGCCGTCTTCCTGCGCCAGCACCGGGGGGCCGGCCAGCAGCAGCGCCGGAAGCATCCCGGCCAGCAGGGCGCCCCGAAGGGCACCCTGCGGGAAACGCTGCCCGGCCCGCCGCCGAATCGCCTGCATGGGACGCGTATCCATCACCATCATCACTGCCGACGGTCGTATACCAGTTCCACGCGCCGGTTCTGCGCCCAGGCCTCTTCGGTCTGTTCGAAGGCCACCGGCATCTCCTCGCCGTAGCTGACGACCTCGATCTGCTCGTCCTCGGCCCCGTTGAGGTTCAGCACCCGACGCACGGACTGCGCACGGCGCTCGCCCAGCCCCAGGTTGTACTCACGGGTACCCCGTTCGTCGGTATGCCCTTCCAGACGCAGCCGCGCACCGGGGTTGGCCGCGAGATACTCGGCATGCGCCTCCAGCATCTCCTCGTACTCGCGCTTCACCTCGTCACGGTCGAATTCGAAATACACCAAACGCTCGGCCAGCAGGCTGTCCGGGTCATCCAGCGCCGCGGCGTCCAGGCGCCGGTCCTCGCCCAGCCCGCGTGCCTCGCGCTCGCGCCGCTCGCGGGCCTCACGCTCGGCCTCGGTTTCGGCTTCGGCCGCCTCACGTGCCTCACGCTCGGCCGGATCCTCGGCATCGCGCACCGGCTGGGCGCAGGCCACCAGCGAGCCCACGACAAGGGCCAGAATGCCCCAGCGAATCAGGTGGTTCATCGTTTGTTTCCTCAGGGTGTTGTCAATCATCAAAGAATCCGGGCAGACCCTCATTATTCGCCGAGTGGCGACCAGGCCGGTTCACGCACCTCGCCGTCCCGGCCCTCCAGCCGCTGGTGTACCCGGCCATCCCGGCTCACCGAGCCCAGGACGCCACGAGTGCCTTCGCTGATGGCGTACAGAATCATGCTGCCGTTGGGAGCAAAGCTCGGGGATTCGGCGTTACCGGAATCGGTCAGTCGCGTGACACGACGGTCGCCGAGATCCAGGCGGGCCAGACGGAAGCCGCCATCGCCCCCCTCGACATACACTACCGAATCGCCATCCGGGGACACCGTGACACCCGCCGCATATCCGCTCTCGAAGGTCAGGCGCCGGACATCCCCGCCGTCGGCGTCCATGCGGTAGATCTGCGGTGCCCCGGCACGGTCGGAGGTGAAATAGATGGTCCCGCCGTCCGGCGACCACGCCGGCTCGGTCTCGATCGCGGAGGAGCGCGTCAGCTGCTCCAGGTCCCCGCTCTGCAGATCCAGCCGATAGATATTGGGACTGCCGTCGCGCGACAGGCTCAGCGCCAGGTGACGTCCGTCCGGCGACCATGCCGGCGCGCTGTTGATTCCCCGGAACCGGGCCAGGCTCACCCGCTCGCCGCTGCGCACGTCGTGGCGGAAGACCTCGGACTGCCGGTTCTCGAACGACACATACACCAGTTCGTTGCCATCCGGCGACCAGGCCGGCGACATCACCGGATCCGACGAGCGGTACAGGGTGCGCGGGTTCGCGCCGTCCGAATCGGCGACCTGCAGGCGGAACTCGCGGTCGTCGCCGTCGCGCTGCACCTGCACGAAGGCGATGCGCGCACTGAACGCGCCCGGATCCCCGGTGATGGCCTCGAACACGAGATCCGACACCCGGTGCCCGCCGCGCCGCAGCATGTCGGCCGGCACCGGGATGCGCCAGCCGCCGAGGCGTTCCTCGGCAAGCACGTCGAACACATGGAAATCCACCACCACACGGTCGCCGTCCGGGCGCTTGCTGCCGACCACCACGTACTCGGCCCCGGCCGCACCCCAGGGCTCCGGAATGAAGTCCGCAGGCCCGGTGGCCCCCGAAGGCAGGTCTTCGCGCAGCACCTCGAACAACCCGCTGCGATGCAGATTGTCCCCCAGGATCCCGCTCATGCGGGTCTCCGGCTCACCTTCGCCGCGCCACTCGAACGGCGCCACGGCTACCGGGATCGCCCCCGACACGCCCTCGGTCACCGTGACCTCCAGCACCGCGTGCGCCTGGGAGGCCCCCAGCATCAGGGCAATCCCGAGCAGGCCCGTCAGGGGCCGCAACATCTTTTTCATCATTGGTGCCTGCAATGCCATTGAAACCTCACCGTCACTGCGGTTCGAACTGGATCCGGACTCCGCGCGCCGCGGCGTCGGCATCCGGCGGCTCCGGCAGGGCACGCAGGCGCTCGATCGCCTCCTCCACGGACGCGCAGAAGGCCGGCCCTCCGGCGCAGCGCTCCACCTCGAAACTGATGATACGCCCGGTCTCGTTGACCCGCACGTGCACCGTCGCCCGGTCCGACGCGCTGACGTCCGCGGGTTCGCGCCAGCGGCGCTGGACCACCGCGCTGGCCTGTGCCTGCCACTCCTCGATCGCCTCGCGGCGTTCGGCGGCCGCCTGCGCCGCCTCGCGCCGTTCCGCGGCCTCGGCCATGCGCTGCATCTCCTCTTCCATGCGTTCGCGCCGGCGCTGCTCCTCGAGTTCGCGCTCGGCTTCGGCACGCCGCTCGGCTTCCTCGCGTGCCCTGCGTTCGGCCTCCTCCTGCTCGCGACGCTCCTGTTCCTCGCGGGCCTGACGTTCGGCCTCCTCGCGTTCGCGCCGTTCCTGCTCCGCGCGCTCGCGTTCCGCTTCCGCCTCGCGCCGGGCCTGTTCAGCGGCCTCGCGCTCGCGCTCCAGACGTTCGGCTTCTTCCTGTGCCTGCCGCCGCGCCCGTTCCGCCTCTTCCAGTGCCTCGCGTCGGGCCTGCTCCTCGGCCTCGCGCCGGCGCTGTTCTTCCAGCCTGCGCTGTTCCTCGGCGCGGCGGCGTTCCTCTTCCTCGCGCAGGGCCTCGGCGATCGCCTCCTGCTCCGCGACTTCGCGTTCATGCTGGATGCGGTCGAAGGTCTCGGCGTCGACCGCCTCGGCCTGAACCACTTCCACCTCGTCGCCGGTCGTGATCTCCAGGGGCTCCCCGGAACGGCTGTCCGGCGCAAGGTTGACGTTCAGCAACAGCGCCGCGAACAGCACGCCATGCAGCGCCAGCACCAGCAGCAGGGCAAACGGATGTTGTCGCAGCAGTTCGAACACGGCGGCCGGTTCAGTCGTCGCGCGGCGGTTCGGTGATCAGGCCCACGCGGCCGCCCCCTGCCCGCTGCAGCGCGATCATCGCGTCGATCACCCGTCCGTAGTCCACATTGCGGTCGCCGCGCACGTAGGTCTGCGTGCCCGGGTGGTCCTCGAGGAACTGGATAACGATCTCGGTCATCTCCTCGGGCGCCAGCGGTTCATTCACCCGCGGTCCCTGGTTGAGGCTCAGCGCGCCCGCGGCGTCCACCGTGACGACCAGCGGTTCGGCCGCCTCGGTCCCGTCATCCAGCGCCTCGGCCTGAGCCTCGGGCAGATCCACTTCCACCCCCTGCTGCAGCATGGGCGCGGTGATCATGAAGATGATCAGCAGCACCAGCATCACGTCGATGAACGGCACGACGTTGATCTGCGACATCGGCCGCCGGCTGCGACGCTGACTGCGGAGCGAGGTCTTCGCCATGGTTTATTCGCCGGTCGTGGCGACCGACGCCTCGCTTGCGCGCGGATGGGACTGGCGGTTCAGCAGGCCCGCGAACTCTTCGCTGAAGTTCTCCAACCGCCCGGCGATGCGATCCACGTCCCCCGAGAAACGGTTGTACGCGATCACCGCCGGGATCGCCGCGAACAGCCCCAGCGCGGTCGCGATCAGGGCCTCGGCAATGCCCGGGGCGACCATTGCCAGGGTCGCCTGCTGCACCCCGGAAAGCCCGAGAAACGCATGCATGATGCCCCAGACGGTACCGAACAGGCCGATGTACGGGCTGGTCGACCCGACCGTGGCCAGGAACTGCAGATAGCGCTCCATGCCGTCCAGCTCGCGCGAGATCGCCACCCGCATCGCGCCCTGGGCCGGCTCGGCGGGCGCCATTCCGTGCTGGCGCGCACGCAGGAACTCCTTGAACCCGGAGGAGAACACATGTTCCATCGGGTTCAGTACGGTCTTGCGCCGCAATCCCTCGTAGAGATGGGACAGATCCGCGCCCGACCAGAAACGTTCCTCGAAGTCATCGGCCGCACGGTCCACGCCGCGCAGCGTGCGCGCCTTTACGATGATGGCCAGCCACGAGAACACCGAGGCCAGCACAAGGATGATCATCACCAGCTGGACCACCAGACTGGCCTCCATGATGAGCTGGTACATCGAAAAATCGACTTCCACGGGTCCTCCCCCTCAGCCGGTTGCTTCGGTCGTGTCTGCGATGGCCGTCTGCATCGCGCGGTGTACGGGCTCGGGCACCGGGGCCGGCACGCCCCGATCCGGATCCATGCAGGCGATCATTACCTCGCCCTGCACCAGCACCTCGCCGTCGCGGATAACCTCCTGGTAAAACCCCACGCTCGCGCGGCGCAGCCGCTGCGGCCGGCACGTCACTTCCAGGGACTGGTCGAAACGCGCCGGCCGGCGCAGGTCCAGGCTGGCGCGACGGACCGCGAGCACCACACCGCAATCGGCCCTCAGACGGTCCTGCCCGTAGCCGAGTTCCCGCAGCCATTCCGTGCGCGCCCGTTCCATGAATTTCAGGTAGTTGGCATGGTAGACCAGCCCGCCGGCGTCGGTGTCCTCGTAATAGACGCGCACCGGCCAGCGAAAATCCGTGGCTGCAGTCATGCACGCCCTCCGCCGGCCAGCAGGTCCCCGTCCCCGCCGGGCAGGTCAAACATCGCCAGCGTGCGCCGGGTCGCCTGGCGGCCGCGCGGGGTGCGCTGCAGGTAGCCCTGCTGGATCAGGAAGGGCTCGACCACGTCCTCCAGGGTCCCGCGATCCTCGTTGAGCGCGGTGGCCAGGCTCTCCACGCCCACCGGCCCGCCGTCGAACTTGTCCACCAGCACCTCCAGCAGGCGCCGGTCCTGAGCGTCCAGGCCGCCGGCGTCGATCGCCAGCAGATCCAGACCGTGCTCCGCGACCTCGGCGGTGATCACCCCGCTGGCGCGCACCTCGGCATAATCGCGCACCCGCCGCAGCAGGCGATTGGCCAGCCGCGGGGTGCCACGCCCGCGCCGCGCGATGGCCTCGGCCCCGGCGGCATCGATGCCCACGCCCAGCAGCCCGGCGGCCCGCTCGACAATATGCGCCAGGTCGGTGACGGAATAATGATTGAGGCGTTGCACGATGCCGAAACGGTCGCGCAGCGGCGCCGACAGCAGCCCCGCGCGGGTGGTGGCCCCGACCAGCGTGAATGGCGGCAGATCGACCTTGATGGAGCGCGCGGCCGGCCCTTCGCCGATCACGATGTCCAGCTGCGAGTCCTCCAGCGCGGGGTACAGCACCTCTTCCACCACCGTGGGCAGGCGGTGGATCTCGTCGACGAACAGCACATCGCGCGGTTCCAGCGCGGTGAGGATCGCGGCCAGATCCCCGGCGCGTTCCAGCACCGGGCCGGAGGTCTGGCGCAGCCCCACCCCCAGTTCGTGGGCGACGATGTGCGCCAGGGTCGTCTTGCCCAGCCCCGGCGGACCGGCCACCAGGGTGTGATCCAGGGCCTCGCCCCGGCCACGCGCGGCATCGATGAACAGGCCCAGCTGTTCCACGACCTGCGGCTGGCCGGTGTAGTCCGTCAGCCGTTTCGGCCGCAGGCTCACTTCGGCGCCGGCGTCCTCGGACTGATGCTGCATGTCGACCAGGCGGGATTCCATGCGCTGCAGTATGCATCCTGCCGGGAACCATTTACAGGGGCTCCCGGCTGTGGTTTTCGCGGAATCCGGGCCGGATCACGCCCGCCCGGCATGCAGCCTCAGGAACGCACGGTCGCACGCAGGGCGAGGCGCACCAGGGTCTCCACCGAATCGGCCTGTTCGCGCACCGCGGCCACCATCTTCTCCGCGCTGGCACGCGCATAGCCCAGGGCCTCCAGCGCCGCCAGGGCCTCGTCCTCCATCGACGGGCCGGCCGTAGCCGGCGCCGCATCGCCCCCCGCCTCCGGAGCCGACCCGCCAAAGCCGAGTTCGCCCAGACGCTCGCCCAGCTCCAGGGCCACGCGTTCGGCGGTGCGCTTGCCGATCCCGGGCACCTTCGCCAGCCCGGTGGTGTCGCCGGACCGGATCAGCCCGGCGAGCTCGTCGCCGGCATAGGTCGACAGCATCGCCAGCGCCAGACGCGCACCGATGCCGTTCACCCGGATCAGCCGGCGGAACAGGTCACGGTCGCGGCGATGATGGAACCCGTACAGCTGATGGGCGTCCTCGCGCACCACCAGATGGGTGGCCAGCACCACGGTCTCGCCCGGGTCCGGCAACAGGGCCAGCGTGGACACCGGCACGTCCACCTCGTAGCCGACGCCGCCGACGTCCAGCAGCACGCCGCCGGGCTCGCGACTGATCAGGGTCCCCTCCAGACGCGCGATCATGTGCGGCCTCCGCCGATGGCGGCGGCCGGCTGCAACCGCGCCTGGCTGGCATCGGTATGCGCATGGCACAGCGCCACGGCCAGGGCGTCGGCGGCGTCGCTGGACGCCGGTTCGCCGAGAGAAAGGATCTGCTGCGTCATGTGCTGTACCTGCTCCTTGCCGGCACCGCCAACCCCGACCACGGCCAGCTTGATCGCGCGCGGGGTGTATTCGTGGACGGGCAACCCCGCCCGGGTAGCGGCACAGATGGCCGCCCCGCGCGCCTGCCCGAGCTTGATCGCGGACTGCGCATTGCGTGCGACGAACACGCTCTCGATCGCGAGCACCTCGGGGGCCAGCTCGGCGATCACCTCCTCGATCCCCACAAAGATCTCGCCGAGGCGCTCGGGGAACGCCTTCGCCCGCGGGCGCACCACGCCGTGCCCCAGCGAGCGCGACTGCCGCGACCCGGTTTCGATCACCGCGAAACCGGTCAGGCGCGAACCGGGATCAATGCCGAGGATGCGCACCGCTTCAGCCCCGCCGCCGAATCCGCAGCTCAACCATCGCCGCCCACCCCTTCGGGGAAGTTGGCGTTGGTGTAGACGTTCTGCACATCGTCCAGATCGTCCAGCATGTTCAGGAGCTTCAGCACCGTCTCGGCGGTTTCCTCGTCCAGCGGGGAAAGGGTCTCCGGACGCATGGTGACCTCCGAATTTTCCGGCTCCAGACCGTGATCCAGCAGGGCCTGACGCACGTCCTGATAGGCGTCCGGGTCGGTGAGGACCTCGATGGAACCGTCATCGTCCACCAGCACGTCCTCGGCACCGCCCTCCAGCGCCGGCTCCATCACCGTCTCCTCGTCCAGCCCCGGAGCAAAGCTGATCACGCCCTTCTTCTCGAACAGATAGGCCACCGAACCGTCGGTGCCGAGATTGCCGCCCATCTTGTTGAAGGCATGGCGCACCTCCGACACCGTACGATTGCGGTTGTCGGTCATGCAGTCGACCATGATCGCCGCCCCCCCGGGGCCGTAGCCCTCGTAGCGCAGCTCCTCGTAGGCCTCGCCCTCGGTCTCCCCGGCACCCCGCTTCGCCGCGCGCTCGATGGTGTCGCGCGTCATGTTGTTCTTGAGCGCGTTGTCAAAGGCCAGACGCAGCCGCGGATTGGTCTCCGGATCCGGCCCGCCATGGCGCGCGGCGACGGTGATTTCGCGGATCAGCTTGGTGAACAGCTTGCCGCGCTTCGCGTCCTGCGCACTCTTGCGGTGCTTGATGTTCGCCCACTTGCTGTGACCGGCCATGGTGTTCCGCCTCCTCGTTGCCTGTGCTCAGGGAAACGCTGCTCAGTGTAACGGGGTTCAGAGGTCGAATTCCCCGTGCTCCAGGAAATGCGCGACGGCCTGCGCGACCGGATCGCTGAAGATCAGGCCCATGTGGGTGACCGGTGCCTGGAGATGCCGGGACACTTCCGGCCCCCGGGTCTCCTCCACCGCGACCAGGCCATCATGCGGTTCGGGCAGTTCGGTCAGCAGCGGCCCCGGAAAACGCCCGCGGGTACCGGCGATCATCCCCACCTGACGCCCGCGCAGCACCGGGCTGCCGCCCAGCAGACCGCGATCCAGCGCGCGCCCCAACCACCAGCGCCCGGCCCGGTTGGCGGCCAGCCGCGCGGCCACCCGACTGCCGGCGAGCGGGGAACCCAGCATCACCACGCGCCCCGGCCGCTGCACCGGCGCCACCGCGAACAGGTGCCGCAGGATCACCCCGCCAAGGCTGTGGCCGACCAGGTGCACCATGTCGTCCGGCAGGGTCTCCAGCCAGGCCGCCAGGGCGCGCGCGACTTCCTCGGGACTGGCCCGGCGCGACGGATAGCGAAACGCCCGCACCCGGTAGCCCGCCGCGCGCAGACGGCGCCGCAGCAGCACCATCTCCACCCCGGTCATGTGCCAGCCATGCAGGGTCACCACCGTGGTCCGCATGGCCGTCATCGCCGCGCTGCCCCCGGGCCTATTGCGCGCCGTCGCCGGCAACCCCGGCCCGCAGGCGGATGCCCAGTTCGCGCAGCGGCTTCTCGCCCACCGGCGCCGGGGCGTCGGTCAGCAGACAGGCCGCGGTCTGGGTCTTGGGGAACGCCATCACGTCGCGGATCGAGTGGGCGCCGCTCATCAACATCACCAGCCGATCCAGCCCGAACGCCAGGCCGCCATGCGGCGGGGCGCCGAAGTTCAGCGCATCCAGCAGGAAGCCGAATTTCTCGCGCGCCTCTTCCTCGCCGATGCCCAGCGCCTCGAACGCGGCCTGCTGCATCTCCGGGTTGTGGATACGGATGGAGCCACCGCCGACCTCAGTGCCGTTAAGCACCATGTCGTAGGCCCGCGACATGGCCTCGCGCGGGTTCTCGCGCAGAGCGTCGGGGCTGTCGGTGGCCGGGGCGGTGAACGGGTGATGCAGGGCGTACAGGCGTTTGTCGTCCGGATCCCACTCGAACATCGGGAAATCCACCACCCACAGCGGGCACCAGCCGGGCTCGACCAGGCCGCGATCATGGCCGACCTGCACGCGCAGCGCACCGAGCGCCTCGTTCACCACGTCGGCGCGGTCCGCGCCGAAGAAGATCAGGTCGCCGGCGGCCGCGCCAGTACGCGCGAGAATCTCGCGGATCACGTCCTCGGGCAGGAACTTGAGGATCGGCGACTGCAGCCCGTTCGCAGGATCGGCGGGGTCGTTGACCTTGATGTACGCAAGACCCTTCGCCCCGTAGCGCCCGACGAACTCGGTGTAGCCGTCGATCTCCTTGCGGGTCAGCTCCGCCCCGCCCGGCACGCGCAGGGCGGCCACCCGCCCTTCGGGGTCGTTCGCCGGCGCGTTGAAGACCTTGAACTCCACCGCCTGCATCACCTCGGTCAGCTCGGTGAACTCCAGCGGGATGCGCAGATCCGGCTTGTCCGAACCGAAGCGGGTCATCGCCTCGGCATGACTCATGCGCGGGAACGGATCGTCCAGCTCGATGCCCATGACCTCGCGGAACAGATGACGCATCAGCTCCTCGGTCACGCCCATCACGTCGGCCTCGTCGACGAACGCCATCTCCATGTCCAGCTGGGTGAACTCCGGCTGGCGGTCGGCACGCAGATCCTCATCGCGGAAGCAGCGGGTGATCTGGTAGTAGCGGTCCATGCCGGACATCATCAGCAGCTGCTTGAACAGCTGCGGCGACTGCGGCAGGGCGAAGAAGCTGCCCGCGTGGGTGCGCGACGGCACCAGGTAATCGCGCGCGCCCTCGGGGGTCGCGCGCGTCAGCATCGGCGTCTCGAGATCGAGGAAGTCGCGCTCCTCGAGGAACCGGCGCATCGCCGCGGTGACCCGGCCGCGCAGGCGCAGGCGCTCCTGCATCACCGGGCGGCGCAGATCCATGTAGCGATAGCGCAGGCGGGTATCCTCGCCCACGTCCTCGTCATCCAGCGGGAACGGCGGGGTCTTTGCCGCGTTCAGCACCTCCAGTTCCAGGCCGAGGATCTCGACCGCGCCGGTGGTCAGTTCGGGGTTCTCGGTGCCCTCGGGGCGCCGGCGCACGCGGCCGGTCATGCGGATCACGTATTCGCTGCGCAGCTGCTCGGCACGCGCGAAGACCTCCTCGCGGTCCGGATCGAACACCACCTGCACCAGTCCGGCGTGATCACGCAGATCGACAAAGATCACGCCGCCGTGGTCGCGGCGGCGGTTGACCCAGCCACACAGGGTCACTTCGGAATCGAGGTCGCTTTCGGTGACCTGCCCACAGAGATGCGTTCGCATTGCGCCGTTCCAGCTGCCGGGCGCGGCATGCCGGTCACGGCGGCCGCGCGGGTTGATCGGGGAAAACGGGCGCGTCACGCCCGTCAAAGGGCCGGAAATGTTACGGCCTGCCCCCGTCCCGCGCAACCGGAAGCGGCGCGCTGACGGGATCATCGGACGGTATCACCACCCCCAGCGACATCACGAACTTGAGCCCGTCCTCCACCGACATGTCCAGCTCGGTAACCTCGGTGCGCGGGGTCAGCAGGACGAAGCCGGAGGTCGGGTTGGGGGCGGTGGGCACGAACACCGTCACCATGTCCTCGCCGGTGCGTTCGCGGGTCTCCGGAGTGGCGGTACCGGTCAGAAACGCGATGGACCAGGTCCCCCGACGGGGATACTCGATCATCACCACCTTGCGAAACGACTCCCCGCCGTTGGTGAAGACCGTCTCGGTAACCTGTTTCACCGCGCCATAGATGGTGCTCACCAGCGGGATGCGCCGCACCACCGCCTCGCCCAGGTGCACCAGACGGCGGCCAACGATGTTGGCCACGATCATCCCGGTCACCAGCACGATCGCCACCGCCAGCACCACCCCGGCACCCGGCAGGTCGAAGCCCAGCCATGCCTCCGGGCGCCAGGCCTCCGGCAGCACCAGCACGCTGTAATCCAGCAGGTCCACCAGCAGCTTGATGACGTAGCCGGTCACCACCAGTGGCAACCAGACCAGCAGGCCCGCGATCACGTAACGCCGGAGCGCGGCCAGCATACGGCTCAGCCTCCGGACGCGGCAGCCTTGCCACCGCTGTCACCGGAACCCGAACTCCCCGAACTGTCCGCACCGGAACTCCCCCCGGAACCTGCACCGTCCTTCAGGTTGCGCTGCCCGCCCTGCTTGAAGTCGGTCTCGTACCAGCCGCCGCCCGACAGGCGGAACCCGGCGGCCGAGACCTGCTTGGTCAGGGCTTCGGCGCCGCACTGCGGGCAGGTGGTGGCGGGCGGGTCGGAGATCTTCTGCAGGATCTCGGAGACCTGGCGGCATTCCTGGCAGGCGTATTCATAGATCGGCATGACGGTATTCTCCCGAGGTCGGTTCATCGATCAACAGTGGATAGCCGTATTATGCGGGCGGCGGCCCGGATTAAAAGCATCCATGGCGATTGCTTCGCGCGGCCGGAGGTCGGATCATGCAGCGCATTGCGCAAACCGTATCCAACCCGCCCTGAAAAGCGAGAGAAGAGATGGCCGACAAGATCGTGATCATGCTCCTGAACCTGGACCTCGACCGCCCCGGCACCCTGGGCGCGCCGTTCTTCCAGGCCACCGTGGCCGCCGCCATGGATCTGGAAGTGGAGATCTACTTCGCCGCGCAGACCACCCGTCTGCTGCGCCGGGGCGTGGCCGAGCAGATGTACCCGGGCGAAGCGCAGGAAAAATCGGTCTACAGTTTCATGCAGGACGCCCACGAGGCCGGCGCGCGATTCTACGCCTGCGCCGGCGCGATGGACGAAAACGGCCTGACGCTGGACAACGCGGTGCCCGAGCTCGATGGCATGCGTGGCGGCGGGGCCTTCATCGGCGAGGTCGTCGAGGACGGTGTCGCCTCCCTCACCTACTGATTCCGGGGGATCCCTCGTGAGTGCCGCCGATACCGATGCCCGCGCCGTCCTGATCACCGGCTGCTCCTCCGGGATCGGGGCCCACGCAGCCCGTTCTCTGCGCGACCGTGGCTATCGCGTGTTCGCCACCGCGCGCGCCGCGGAAGACATCTCGCGTCTGAAGAACGAGGGTTTCGAGGCCCTGCAACTGGACCTCAACGACTCCGCCAGCATCCGCAGCGCGGCGCACGAGGTCCTGCACCGCACCGGCGGGAAGCTCTACGGCCTGTTCAACAACGGCGCCTACGGCCAGCCGGGGGCGGTGGAAGACCTCTCGCGCGCCGCCCTGCGCGCCCAGCTGGAGACCAACGTGCTGGGCTGGCTGGAGCTCACCAACCTGGTGATCCCGGCGATGCGCCGCGCCGGCGAGGGGCGCATCATCCAGAACTCGTCGGTGCTGGGCTTCGCCCCGCTGCGCCTGCGCGGGGCCTACGTCACCTCCAAGTTCGCGATCGAGGGGATGTCCGACACCCTGCGCCAGGAACTCCACGGCAGCGGCGTCCGGGTCTCCATCATCCAGCCGGGTCCCATCCGCTCCGAATTCCGCGCCAACGCGCTGAAGGCCTTCCGCCAGCACATCCACCGGGCACACAGCCCCTGGGCGCGGACCTACGAGGCCGCCGAGGCGCGCATGGCGAACGCGGAGGCCGACGCCCCGTTCACCCTCGGGCCGGAGGCCGTGACCCGCTGCGTGATCCACGCCCTGGAGGCGCGGCGCCCGAAACTGCGCTACCGCGTGACCTTCCCCACGCACCTGTTCGCCTTCCTCCGGGCAATCCTGCCGGCGCGCTGGATGGACGCCTTCCTGCGGCTGGTCTCGCGCGGCGAGAACCGCTGAACATCACGGCCCCCGGCGCATGAACGCGATCTTTCTTGCGCTGGTCGTCATCGCGTTCACCACCGCGGCGCTGCGCGAGCTGCGCTCCACCGATCCGGAGGAACGCCCCATGGCGGACCTCTCCGAAGGCGCAGTGGAGGCAGCCGGCGCCGCGGTGGAACTGGCGCTGGGGCTGGTCGGGGTAATGGCGCTGTTCCTGGGCCTGATGAAGATCGCCGAGGCCGGCGGCCTGCTCACCGTCCTCGCCCGCCTGCTGCGGCCGCTGATGGTGCGCCTGTTCCCCGACGTCCCGCCGGAACATCCGGCAATGGGCGCGATGATCCTCAACTTCTCCGCCAACATTCTGGGCCTGGGCAACGCCGCCACGCCCTTCGGCATCCGCGCGATGCAGGAACTGGAGAAGCTCAACCCCCACCCGGGCACCGCCACCAACGCGATGGCGCTGTTCCTGGCGATCAACACCTCCAGCATCACCCTGCTGCCCACCGGGGTGATCGCGCTGCGTGCCTCGCTGGGCTCGGAGGATCCGGCCGCCATCCTGCCGACCACGCTGTTCGCGACGCTGTTCGCGACGGTCGCCGGGATCACCAGCGCGCTGGTCCTGCAACGCTGGTTCCGTCCCCCGGCGGCCACCCGCGAGATCCCGCCCGGCGGCCTTGACGACCCCGACGCCGAAGCCGACCCCGCCGGGGACCGGCGTTCCGATGCGGACCGGGACACGGAGCCGGGCGAGCAGCCCCAGCCGATGAACATCGAGGTCCCGGCCGAGGGCTATCCCGCCTGGGTCTCGATCCTGGTCCTGCTGGGGGTGCTGACGATCATCCCGCTGACCATCATCTACGGCCAGGCCATCGCCCCGTGGATCATCCCGGGACTGGTGGTGGGCTTCCTCACCTATGGCGTCATCCGCGGCGTGCCGGTATACGAGGTCTTCGTCGAGGGGGCGAAAGAGGGCTTCAACGTGGCCCTGCGGATCATCCCGTATCTGGTGGCGATCCTGGTCGCGGTGGGCATGCTGCGCGAGAGCGGCGCGCTGGGGATGTTCGTCGGGCTGGTCGGGCCGTGGACCACGCCCTTCGGGCTGCCCGCCGAGGCCCTGCCGATGGCACTGCTGCGGCCACTGTCCGGGTCGGGCGCCTACGGCATCATGGCCGGGATCATGCAGGACCCGGCCACCGGGCCGGATACCCACGTCGGCATGCTGGTGTCCACCCTGCAGGGCTCCACCGAGACCACCTTCTACGTGCTCGCGGTCTATTTCGGCGCGATCGGGGTCAAGCGGGTCCGCCATACCCTGGCGGCCGCGCTGAGCGCCGACGCGGTGGCGGTGGTCGCCGCGGTCGCGATCGTCGCCTGGCTCTACCTCTGAGCGCTGCCCGCGAACGCCTGGCGCACCCGTTCACGCAGTCCGGCCGGATCCACCGGCTTGGTGATCACCTCCGCGAAACCGGCCGCCAGCGCACGCTCACGCGTCGGGTCGGTGGCATCGGCGGTCACCGCCAGCACCGGGACGCCGGCCAGCAGGTCGTCGGCCCGCAGCGCGCGCAGCACCTGATAACCGTCCATGCCGGGCATCGCCAGATCCAGCAGAATCAGTTCCGGCGCCAGCCGCGCCGCCTCCTCCAGGCCCTTCAGGGGGGTCTCGGCCACCACCGTTTCCAGGTCCGACTCCGGTCCCAGGACCTCTTCCATCAGGCGCAGGTTGGCCGGCTGATCATCGATGCACAGCACCGTGCGCGGCGTGCCGGACGCCGGCAGTTCCGATGCGCCGGCCGCGGCCGGGTGATCGGGCCCGCCCCCGGGTGTTGCCCCGAGATCGCTGTCCGCGGCCAGCGGCAGTTCGAACCAGAAGCAGGAACCCTCGCCCGGCGTGCTCGTCACGCCCAGCCGGCCGTCCATCATCTCCACCAGGTGCCGGGTGATGGTGAGCCCCACGCCGCTGCCCTCCACCCCGCTGGAGTCCGCCTCCAGCCGGTCGAAGGGCTGGAACAGCCGTTCCTGTTGCTCGGCAGTCAGTCCGGGGCCGGTGTCGTGCACCTCCAGCTGCAGCCCCTGTTGCCCCGCAGCGCCCAGCAGCGTCACCCGCCCGCCTTCGCGGTTGTACTTGATGGCGTTGGACAAGAGATTCAGCAGGACCTGTTTGAGCCGGGTACGGTCGGCCTGCACGCGCGGGGCATCCGCGGTGGCCGCCCGCGCGCCTTCCAGGCGAACTTCGCGCTCCTGCGCCAGCGGCCGCAGCAGCGACAGGCACTCGTCCACCACGTCCGCCACGTCCACCGGTTCCGGCGTCACCTGCAGCCGCCCCGACTCGATACGCGCGAGGTCCAGGATCTCGTTGATCAGCTCCAGCAGGTGCCGGCCGGCGCGGGCGATCTCGTCCAGCTGACTCTGCTGGCGCTCGCCCAGCGACGTGTCGCGCTGCAACAGCTGGGCAAAGCCCAGGATGGCGTTCATCGGCGTGCGCAGCTCGTGGCTCATGTTGGACAGGAAGTCGGACTTCGCCCGGCTCGCCTGCTCGGCCTCCTCGCGGGCCCGCTGCAGCTCGGCGCGCCGCTGCAGCTCCGCGGTGAAATCCCCGAAGATGTTGAAGATGTACTGCGGCTCGCTACGGCTGTCACGCACCACGCCGATGGTACTGCTGGACATGAACACCGCGCCGTTGCGGCAGCGGATCGGCAGCTGACCGGTCCAGGCCCCGCCAGCCTCGCGGATTTCGTCGATCTCGCGCGCCGACTGTTCCGCCTCCGCCGGGATCAGTTCGCGATAGGATCGGCCCGCCAGATCGGCCTCCTCGAAGCCGGTCATCTCCAGCACCGCGGGGTTGTTGTACACCATGCGGCCTTCCCGGTCGGCGACCGAGATCGCCTGTTCCGAGGCCTCGAAGATGCGCCGGAACAGCGACAGTTCTTCCTGTGCCTGCTGCAGCTCGGTCACGTCCTGAACGGTTCCGGTCAGCCGGCCGTTCTGTTCCCGGCCCCCGGTGCTTTCGCCATGGGCAATCAGATGCAGGTGCCGCAGTTCGCCGTCATCGCGCCGGATGCGCAGAAACACCTCGCCCCGCCCCTCGGCCAGCACCCCGGCATATTCGCGGTCGAGCCGCTCGCGATCCTCGGGGTGCACGAACGCACGAAAGCCCTCCATGCTCACCGGAGCGTCGCCCGGGGAGAGGGCGAAGATCTCGTAGACCACGTCGGACCACCACAGCGCTCCGGTCACCGGATCGTGTTCCCAGTGCCCCACGCGCGCAAGGCGCTGGGCTTCGCGCAGCCGCGTGGTCTGACGGGTCAACGCCAGCTCGGACTGCTTGCGCTTGGTGATGTCCTGCGACACACCCAGCATGTGCAGCACGCCGCCACTGGCGTCGCGCTCGACGTCACCGCGCTGCAGCAGCCAGCGAACCGTGCCATCCGGCCAGACCACCCGGTGCTCCAGTTCGAGATAGGACCCGCGACGCAGGGAACTGCGGATGGCGTTTTCCACCCGCTCGCGATCCTCCGGGTGCACGGCACCGAGAAAGTTTTCCACCGTGGGCTCGAGGTCTCCGTGAGCGTGGCCCAGCAGGGGCGCGATACGCTCGGACCACTGCAGTTCCTCGCGTCCCGGGGTCCATTCCCAGGTCCCCATGTTGGCGAAGCGCTGGCTGCTGCGCAGGCGATGCTCCTGACGCTTCACCGTGGTGATGTCGGTGCGGATCGACACGTACTGATACGGCAGGCCGTCGCCATCCAGATAGGGAACGATGGTGGTCTCGACCCAGTACAGCGAGCCGTCCCGCGCGCGGTTGCAGAGCTCGCCCTGCCAGATGCGGCCCGCGGCAATGGTTTCCCAGAGTTCCGCATAGACCGAGGGAGTGTGCACCCCCGATTTCAGCAGGCGATGGTTGCGCCCCAGAAGGTCGGACACCGCATGGCCGCTGACCCGCGCGAACCGTTCGTTGGCATAGATGATGTCGCCGGCCACGTCCGTGATGCTCACCAGCGCGTGCTCGTTGACCGCGAGATGCTCGCGTTCGCGTTCATACAGCGCCTGACGATACGCGGAGGTGACCCCGTCGACCTGGCGCTGCTGACGGGCCCGGGCCACCACCGCGTCCGCCAGCCGGCGCGGCTCCACCGGTTTGAGGAACACCCCGCTCGCCCCGGGGTGCAGGGCCATCAGCTCGTTCACCCGTCCGGGATCGGCGGTCAGGACCAGCATGGGGATGGAGGAACCGTTGTCGCGGGTGCGCAGCAGGGCCGCGAACTCCTCGGCGCTGCACCCCCCTTCGTCCAGATCCAGCACCAGGACCTCGACCTCGCCGCCGTGGAGGCCGGCCAGCGCCGCATCGGGGTCCGGCTGGACCTCCACCGTCAGTCCGGCCTCCCGCAGACCCGCCACCAGGGTGTCGTCGGCAGCCTCGGGGCGGGCACTCGCCAGGAGAACCCGATACCCCGTATCCGCGACCACCCCGCCGATCTGCACCAGCTGCTCCAGCAGAGTATCGTCCGCCAGCGGGTAATCGAGGCAGCGGGCCGCTCCCTCGCGCACGGCCTGCAGGCGCGCCCCGGGGCTCCAGGAGCGCGCCACCACCAGGGTCGGCAAAAACCCGCGTCCCGGTTCCTGCAGTCGCGTGAGCACCGCGGACTCCGGGGTTACCTCGCCGACGCAGACCACCCGCGCGGTGACCCCGCCGGCGCCCGCCGCGTCCGGTTCGGCGCCGGTCAGCACCACGGCGAAGCCGTGATCACGCAGCATGCCCGCCACTGCCTCGCCGACTTCCGGGACCTCCGCGACCACCTGCACCCGGCCGCCACCCGCATCCGCCGACACCTGCGGCTGGAGGCGCGTCTCCGGCACCCCCTGTTCCTGACGCGCCCAGGCCTCCGCGGCGGCCTCCAGGCGCGCGAGGCCCAGACGCAGCAGTTCGCGATCGGCAGTGTTCGGACGGGCCCGCAGCCCGGCCAGGGTCGCCTGTAGTGACTCGGCCAGGCGCAGGATCTCCTGCACCCCGTGAGTCCGGGCCACGCGGGCCAGGGCGCTGACCTCGCGATACAGCCGGTCCACGCAGTCCCCGGAGCATTCACCCTGATCGAGCTCGCCCGCGGCGTCGCGCAGGCGTGCGAGGCGCTCGCTCAGAAAGGCCGGAAAAGCGGCCCGCGAGCGCCCGCCGGACACGGTGTCCGGGGTCTCGATACCGGCTGCCTGCTCCCCCGTCCGGGGGGCATCAGTTCGGCGGTCCACCGGGCGTTATGTCCTTGTCCTTCACGATGAAGTACACCCCCGCCGCAGCGAGGACCATCCACAGGAACAGGGCCACCACGCCGATCCGCTCCCACAGCGGAACGAAGAAGAACAGCATCAGGGCCGCCAGCCCCAGCAGGATATTGCCGATGACGAAATTCGAGGGGCGGCCGCCGGACGGATCGGACATGACAGTCTCCTGCAGTGGCTTACTGCTTCTTGTACTGACTGAAATCGAATTGACCCGCGGTCATCTCGTCCCACAGATCGCTTTGCAGCACGGCGAGCAGCTTGAACAGCTTGCGCAGCTCCGGATCCTCCATGAAACTCTGATCACTGCTGGCCTTCAGGGCCTCCACCAGGGTCGCGCACTGTTCGCGGCTGATCCCGGTGACATCCAGGCCCTCGTCTCCCATGTCCACATTCATCGAGCCACTCCGGTTCGTTCGGGCCCCCGATTGTATGCCGGTACCGTCGCCCGGCGAAAACGCCGGACTCCGGTCGTGCCATTGCCATGCAACAACGTGCCGGGGCCGCTACTCGCCCCCGCCTGCGTCATTGCGAGGAGCCGAAGGCGACGTGGCAATCGGTTGCTGCCCGCAGTGCACCGGGGCCGGGGGTCGCCATGGCGATTGCTTCGTCGCTACGCTCCTCGCAATGACGGGGCCGGCTTACGCCTCCTGTTCGCGGATCTGGTCCACCCGGTTGCGCACGTAGAGGTAGTACAGCACCGGGATGATGACCAGGGTCAGCACCGTGGAGACGAACACCCCGAAGATCAGCGAGATCGCCAGCCCGGAGAAGATCGGGTCATCGAGGATGAACCCGGCCCCGACCATCGCCGCCAGGCCCGTCAGCACGATGGGCTTGGCGCGTACCGCACCGGCATGCACGACCGCCTCGATGGTATCCACCCCGCGACGCAGCTCATCGTTGATGAAGTCCACCAGCAGAATCGAGTTGCGCACGATGATCCCGGCCAGCGCGATCATCCCGATCATGGAGGTCGCCGTGAACTTGGCGTCCATGAAGAACGCATCCACGAACGCATGCCCCGGCATCACCCCGATCACCGTCAGCGGGATCGGCGCCATGATGATCAGCGGCACCATGTACGAGCGGAACTGCGCGACCACCAGCAGGTAGATCAGGATCAGCCCCACCGAGTAGGCGATGCCCATGTCGCGGAAGGTCTCGTAGGTCACCTGCCACTCGCCGTCCCATTTCAGGCTGTAGTTATACGGATCGCCCGGCTGGCTGATGAACCGCTGTTCCAGCGGCTCGCCATGGACCATGGGCGTGTCGCGCAGCCCGAAGAACATGTCGAACATGCCGTACAGCGGACTGTCCACTCCGCCCGCCAGATCGCCCTGCACGTAGACCACCGGCAGCAGGTTCTTGTGATGGATGGAGTGCTCGCGACTCGAATCCACCACGGTCACTACCTCGGACAGCGGCACCAGCTCCCCGCTCTGCGAGCGGACCTTGAGTCCCAGAACCGGCTCCAGGCTGCCCTTCTCCGCGCGATCGAACTCCAGACGGACCGGTACCGCGTACTTGATGTTCGAGCCGTAGAGGTAGGTGACATCCTCGCCCGACAGCGCAGTATCGATGGCCTCGACCACGGCCATCTGCGGCACACCCAGGTGCGCGGCGCGCTCGCGGTCCACCTGCAGGATCTTCTTCGGCCCCGGGTGTTCCACCGAGTCATCGATGTCGGTGAGACCCTCGGTGTCCTCGAACACCTCGCGCACCTGCTTCGCCACCTCGATCTGACCGTCGTAGTCCGGACCGTAGATCTCGGCGACGATCGGCGACATCACCGGCGGTCCCGGCGGCACCTCGACCACCTTGACCGCCGCGCCGTCATAGCGCCCGGCGATGGCATTGATCTCGTCGCGCACCGACAGCGCGATGTCGTGGCTGCGGCGGTCACGCTCGGAGTCGTGCACCAGGTTCACCTGGATGTCGCCGACATGGCTGCCCTCGCGCAGGTAGTACTGCCGCACCAGGCCATTGAAGTTGATGGGCGTGGCCGTGCCCGCGTAGGTCTGCACGTCGTGCACCTCGGGCACCGTCTTGAGGTAGTCGGCCATCTCGCCCAGCACCTGGCCGGTGCGTTCCAGACTGGTGCCCTCGGGCATGTCCAGCACGACCTGGAACTCCGACTTGTCGTCGAATGGCAGCATTTTCAGCACCACCAGCTGGTAATAGGCCAGCGACACCGAGCCCAGGATCAGCACGAGCGTGCCGCCCCAAAGCACCATGCGATTCACCTTCTTCCGCCCGCCGGTTCCCAGGAACGGAAGCAGGACGAAATTGAACAGGCGCATCAGGCCGGCAGAAGCAGCTTCGCCCTCGTGCGCACCATGGCCGCCGCCGGCCTCCAGCTGCTCGCCCTGACGCCGCAGCACCTTGTAGGTCAGCCACGGAGTCACCACGTAGGCCACTGCCAGCGACAGGACCATCCCCATGGAGGCGTTGATCGGGATGGGGCTCATGTACGGCCCCATCAGCCCGGTAACGAAGGCCATGGGCAGCAGCGCCGCGATCACGGTAAAGGTCGCGAGGATGGTCGGGCCGCCCACCTCGTCCACCGCCAGCGGGATGGATTCGAGGAACTTGCGCCCGCCCTGGACCATGTGTCGGTGGATGTTCTCCACCACCACGATCGCGTCGTCCACCAGGATGCCGATGGCGAAGATCAGCGCGAACAGCGACACCCGGTTGAGGGTAAAGCCCCAGGCCCAGGACGCGAACAGCGTGAGCGCCAGGGTAATGATCACCGCCACGCCGACGATGAAGGCTTCACGCCAGCCCAGGGCGATCCATACCAGAATGATCACCGATGCGGTCGCCAGCATCAGCTTCTGGATCAGCGTGGACGCCTTGTCCTCGGCCGTCTGCCCGTAATTGCGGGTAATCGAGACCTCCACGCCCTCGGGAATGTAAGTCCCCTTCAGCTGATCCAGACGCTCGATGACCTGGTCGGCGATGTCAGGGGCGTTGGTGCCGGGCTGTTTGGCCACCGCCACGGTCACCGCCGGGTGACTCTGACCGATGTGCCCGCCGCCCTCGGCCGCGGCACCATGCGCGAAGCGTACTTGCTCGCTCGGATAGCCGGGGCCCTGTTCGACCTCGGCCACGTCTTCCAGATGCACCGGACGTCCGTCATGCATCCCCACCACCAGCCGCGCAAACGCCTCGGGCTCGGTGATGAAATCGCCGGCCTGGATCAGGATCTCCTCGTCGTCCTGATACAGATGCCCGGCATCGCGCGAGAAGTTCGACACTGCCAGGGCCTCGCGCAGGTCGTCCACCGCGAGGTTGTGCGCCGCCAGCATCTCCGGCTTGAAGCGCACGTGAACCACGTGATCGGGCCCGCCCACGGTGTAGATGTCGCGCGTGCCGGAGACGCGCTTGAGCTGAGTTTCCAGCCCGTGGGCCACCCGCAGCAGGTCGTGTCCGCCGCGCTCCTCGTCCTCGGTCCACAGGGTCACGTTGACGATGGGCACGTCGTCGATGCCCATCGGCCGCACCATCGGCTCGCCGACCCCGAGGTTCTGCGGTATCCAGTCATCGTTGGAGAAGATCTGGTTGTACAGCCGTACCAGCGCCGCGGTGCGGTCCTCGCCGACCTCGAACTGCACGGTGATGTGCGCCATGTCCGGACGCGAGGTGGAGTAGATGTCATCCATCCCCTCGATCTCGGACAGCACCTGCTCCGCCGGCGTGGAAACCAGGTGGGCCACCTCCTCGGCGCTGGCTCCGGGGAACGGGATGAACACGTCCGCCATGGTGACGTTGATCTGCGGCTCTTCCTCGCGCGGGGTCACCAGGATGGCGAACAACCCCAGCAAAAGGCCCACCAGCGCCAGCAGGGGCGTGATCTGGGTCGTCAGAAACGCCTTCGCGATGCGCCCGGAGATCCCCATGCGCTCCGGAGCCGCTTCCGCGCTGCCGCCGCTCATCGCGTCACCTGCTGGTGTTCCTTCATGAAGATCGCGGCATGCACCGGATCCAGGGCGACGCGTTCACCCTCGCGCAGCCCGCCCAGGATTTCGATCATGCCGTCATGCTCGCGCCCGGTCCGGACCTGACGAAAGCGCACCCGGCCCTGTTCGTCGATCACGTACACCGCGATCACCTCGGAGCGATAGGCCACGGCCTCCTGCGGCACCATCAGCCGCTCGACCTCGTCCAGCACGAAAGCCGATTTCACGAACATGCCGGGAAACAGACCGCGATTGTTCTCGTCCTCGGGCAGGTTCACGCGCACCCGGAAGGTGCCGCTCCGCGGATCCGCGTAGGGGAAGAGGGTCAGATTCTCGGCGGCGATCCGCTCACCGGAATCCAGGATGACCTCGGCTTCGCGGCGATCCCGCAACCCGGGCATCAGGCGCTGCGGGACGTCCACCTCGACCCGCAGGCGATCCAGGCTCAGTCCCGCCAGAAGTGGCGATCCCGGCGACACCGATTCCCCGACCTCGACCATGCGCTCGGTCACGATCCCGGAGTACGGCGCATACACCTCGGTGTAACCCAGCTGTTCGCGGGCTTCATCCACCCGCCCCTCGGCCGAGCGCAGGCGCGCACGGGCCGATTCCAGCTGGGCCTCGGCCCGCTCGAACTCCGAGCGCGACACCACGTTCTGCTCGAACACCTCGCGAATGCGTTCGAACTCCGAACGCGCCTCGCGGAAACGTGCCCGCGCATCGGCCAGGTCACCCTCGGCCTGACTCAGACGCGCCTGCTGCTGGACATCGCTGATGCGCAGCAGGAGCTCGTCTTCCTCGACAAAGTCATCCACGTCCACGTAGATCTCGCGGACCCGCCCGGAGGTCTGGGCCGAGATGGTGGAGCGCTGGACCGCCTCGACACGGCCATCCAGCACACGCTCCTGCGGCAGGGTCAGACGTTCGGCTTCGGCGGTTTCAAAGGGCAGATCATCGGCCTGGGCCGTCAGCGGCAGAGCCAGCGCAAGCAGCGCGGCCCCGAGGATCGGGAGTCGTGTCATGGTGTGGTCCTTCCGGATATTCGGCCCTCTCCTGCCACCCTTCTTGCGGGGCGGTCAGCCGTCACGGGGCCGTTCTTTAATATATTAGTTTTCCCTAATGTAACGGAGTCGGCCACGGGCAGGCAAATCCCCGACCCCAACCCCGGTAACTGCCCGAAGTATAGCTTTCCCCGCCGGTTTTGCAGCAGAGCACCTGCGCCCCCTGCACCGCGCCGCGTCTGTCCGTATCATGTCGGCACCCGCACGGGGACGTTCCCCGACCGCCGTTTCATTCCCGGGAGACCGCCATGCCACTGCTGCGTATCGAGACCAACGTTGCCCTGCCCGCCGATCCGGATGCCGTCACCGCCCGCCTGTCGGCCGCGGTCGCCGAATGGCTGAGCAAGCCCGAGGGCTACGTGATGGTCGCCCTTGGCCACAACCCCCACATGCGCTTCGGCGGCAGCACCGCCCCCCTGGCCTACTGCGAACTCAAGAGCATCGGCCTGCCCGAGGGCCTGACCCGCGAGCTGTCACGCAAGCTGTGCGACGCCCTGCAGGCCGAACTGGGCGTGGAGCCAGCGCGCGTCTACATCGAGTTCGCCGATGCCCCGCGGCATTTCTGGGGCACCAACGGCACCACGTTCTGATCCCGAACCCCCTCCGCTCAACGACCACCGACCACAAGGCCCGAGCCCCATGCGCGTCTCGCAATTCCCGCTGAACACCCTGAAGGAAACCCCGGCCGACGCCGAGATCGTCTCTCACCAGCTGATGCTGCGCGCCGGCTACATCCGCCGGCTCGCTTCCGGCCTGTACACCTGGCTGCCACTGGGGCTGCGCGTACTGCGCCGGGTGGAGAACATCGTGCGCGAGGAGATGGACCGCGCCGGGGGCCTGGAGGTGCTGATGCCGGCCATCCAGCCGGCCGAACTCTGGCAGGAATCCGGGCGCTGGGACTTCTACGGGGCCGAGCTGCTGCGCATCAAGGACCGCCACGAACGCGATTTCTGCTATGGCCCGACCCACGAAGAGGTCATCACCGACCTGGTGCGCCGCGAGATCCGCAGCTATCGCCAGCTGCCGGTGAACTACTACCAGATCCAGACCAAGTTCCGCGACGAGCGCCGCCCGCGCTTCGGCGTGATGCGCGCGCGCGAATTCCTGATGAAGGACGCCTACTCCTTCCATCTGGATGCCGACTCGCTGGGGCAGACCTACCAGCAGATGCACGACGCCTACTGCCGCATCTTCCAGCGCTGCGGCCTCGATTTCCGTGCGGTGGAGGCCGACACCGGCGCGATCGGGGGCAACGCCTCGCACGAGTTCCACGTGCTGGCCGCCTCCGGCGAGGACGCGATCGCCTTCTCCCCGGGCGGCTTTGCCGCCAACGTCGAACTCGCGCCCTGCCCCGGCCCCGCCGCGCCGGCCGCCCCCGACGAAACGCTGCAGAAGGTCGCCACCCCGGACGTCCACACCATCGCCGATCTCGCGGCCTTCCTCCACGTGCCGACCGAACGCACGGTCAAGACCCTGGTGGTGGCCGCCAGCGACGCGGTCGACGCCGATCTGGTCGCCCTGGTGCTGCGCGGCGACCACGAACTCAACGACGTGAAGGCCGAGAAACACCCCTGGATCGCCGAACCCCTGCGCATGGCGGAGGCGGGCGAGATCCGTACCGCGTTCGGCGCCGACCCCGGCTCGCTGGGCCCGGTGGACAGCCCGATCCCGGTGCTGGCCGACCACGCCGTGCTCGGCATGGCCGACATGGTGGTCGGCGCCAACGAGGACGGCCACCACCTGACCGGCGTCAACTGGGAACGCGATCTGCCACGTCCGGAGGGTGCCGACCTGCGCAACATCACCGAGGGCGAACCCGCGCCCGACGGCTCCGGCCCCATCGAGATCCGCCGCGGCATCGAGGTCGGCCACATCTTCCAGCTCGGCGACAAGTACAGCCAGGCCCTGGGCGCCCGGGTGCTGGACGAGGACGGCCGCGAACAGATCGTCACCATGGGCTGCTACGGCATCGGCGTCTCGCGCGTGGTCGCCGCCGCGATCGAACAGAACTCCGACGAGCGCGGCATCTGCTGGCCCACCGCCATCGCCCCGTTCGACATCGCCCTGTGCCCGATCGGCGCGAAGAAGTCGCAGCGCGTGCGCGAGGCCGCCGAACAGCTGCACGACGAGCTCGAGGCCGCCGGCTTCCAGGTCCTGCTGGACGACCGCGAACAGCGCCCCGGCGTGATGTTCGCCGACATGGAGCTGATCGGCATCCCGCACCGGATCGTGATCGGCGAGCGCGGCCTGGACGCCGGCGAGCTCGAATACCAGGCCCGCACCGCCGGCGAGGCCGAACACCTGCCGATGGACGGGCTGGTGGCGGCCCTGCGCGAACGCACCGGGCACGGCGCGTAGGCGCCACCCGCACCGGCGCCCGGATGCGGCTGCAGGAACTTGCTTGCAAGCGATGGGGCTGCTGGTGCCCGTGCTTGACCGCTGCCGCCAGGCCTTGAGCTGACGCTGCGGAGTCGGCGGTTTTCGGCTGCCGCCGGGGGTGTTGCGCTCTCTCGCGAGCGCGCCGCGAGGTCCTTTCTTGTGTGAACAAGAAAGGACCCAAAGAAGTCACCCCGACTGCCGCATCCCGGTCCGCTGACGCGGCCCGGGAT